>CAIUKP010000087.1 GCA_903899675.1 uncultured Bacteroidota bacterium
ATCACTATGGATATTTTCAAGCCAAGGCTGGTATCGCCTACAGCTTTGCTTTGGGGCAGTGGTGCTTGCTGGAGCGATCGTGCCGATGGCCAGCCATAGAGAGGCTGTCGCGATGGATTGTGGAAACTGGATATCATGGTAATTCTATAAGCTGTGGCGATTAAGATTTTGCTTCCAATAAATCATGGTGAGCAGAAATGCCAAAGTGCGTGTCCGGTCATTACCAGATTTATGGTTGGCTAATATCGTCGCAACCAAATCAGGATCAACTATATCATCGATAGAGTTTCGATTAGAATGAATAAAGTCTTGCAACCTGGGATCTCGATACCACTCAGAGCTTAAATCATAGCTAATATAGGGTGTTCTTCTCATTGGAGATGTCCAATAAAAAGGAGGTGCTTTTGTGAGCATGCGGCCAGGTTTAAAGCCGTTTTCTTCCGGAAATTCCAATAATTTCGGCATATTTTTAGTGATGGCATATCTATGCCAATTAGAACCTAGTTTCCACGGTGCTGGTAAGTTCCAGATTTGATCGATCCAACGGCGACTATGGAAAGGGGATCGCCACTGACTTGAATCCATATACATTTTTATACCATTAGCATAAAAGTTAGGAACCCTTTGTTCGAAATAATAACGGGTCAATCCCGGCAAAAATTGCTGCTTACAATAACTACTTAGCCTATCTGCACGGGCTTTAATGCCATTAGGGTAAAGCTGCTCTGCGAATTGGCCATTGAGAGATGATAGTTCATTAGGAAGAAACGTCGGGTGACGACTGAGTTTCATATTCCAGAACTTATGGAGCGACCAATTAGAATTAAATTCTGCAAACCGGCCCATTTGTCCCTTATCAAAGTAATAGGAACGGGCAAATTCTCCCAAAGTGCCAACAAAAAAACTGCTTTCAGATGGAATTTGAGCCTTTAATGGATAGAGATAGGTATGCCAATGCCATGAAGTCTTTGTGCCGTTGGTTAAAGATGATATTTTAGGAGCATGTTCAAAAAAATCATCGAGGTTAATCCGTATCAAATCATGAGTTAGATTATATTCGGACGAAATGGCTTTTGCTGTCCGAACATCAGAGCACTGATCATTACCCATTGTGATTAAATGGGGCTTGATTCCCTGCTGCAACATCGATCCCAATATCACCCTAGAATCAAAGCCACCAGAAAGGGATAGATAGGGTTTATTCCCAGCCCAATTCGCCACTTCTTGATTCATCGCCTCTACCGCCGCATAGGGGTCTGGACGGAGAGAAGGGATTGAATCTATGTAACATTTAGAATCTAATTCGAGCTGACCATTTTTGTAATAAAGACAAGTTCCCGGCGGGACTCGCCTAATCGACGGATGCAATGTTTGATTATTTGTAAGATTTTCGAGTTGACATAAGTCACCCAAGGCGGACCAATTCCACTGCCAGGGTATGGATGCTTGATCAAGAATATCAATAATCTTGTCGCCATGATAGAAACGATTGCCGTCGTAATGATAATAATAATGCATCGCCCCTACGGGCGAGGTAACAATCGCGCATTCATTTTCACCTTGCAAAATTAGTACATATTCCCCTCCTGCGTCCCTAAGGGCTTCAAGGCCTTGGCTCCTAAATAAATCGAAAAGCTGGTCTTCAGAATACTTAGTATACCCAATTTTACGTAAACGATTAATAGTAGTATGGCTCAGCATGACTTAAATGAATCTTTGCGAAAGAGAAATTAAGATTGGTGTTTTGAACTTTAGAGTGAGGCGAAATCGCTCAGCATCACAATGTGGAATTGATTTTAGCAGCTTCCACATCGAAGCATGGCTTACTCACGTTCAACCCCAGGGTAAAGTCTGCTGACTATACCACGAAGCTTTTTCGAAACACCGCTAACAAGGCCTTCAGCCAGCAAAAATAATGACAGCTTAATGCTGAAGCCACAGGACTGGAACCCGACTAGGATTGGCAATTGCGACTGATGATATCAGCAAGTTGAACGATATGATTTTCCTGTACAGCGGCATTCCATAATGCTTGTATCCAAACAACTAAAATATACCTTAAGGCAAAGTGTGTGGCTCCTGTTGACGGGCTTACTATTTATCAATTCCGATTTAGGGCTATATCGCAAACCGATGATATCTGAATCAATGCCAGCCGGTGGTATTGATGCTCAAAACTTAGCTGTCATTGTCAATGACAATGACCCATACAGCTTGGAAATTGGTAGCTTATATATAAAAGAAAGAATGATTCCCGCAAGCCAGGTCATTCATTTATCCTTACCCACTGGAGTCAGTGAATTACAGGTATCTCAATTTCGTTGGATCTTGCGAGATGTCAACAAGAGAACCCCCCATCATGTTCAGGCCTTTGCATTGGCTTGGACAGCACCCTATCGCGTGGGTTGTCAGTCGATCACCAGCGCATTCGCCTATGGGATAGAACCTGGCCTTTGCCAGCGCTCATGTAAAACAACGCGTTTAAATCCGTATTATGCAAGAGGTGATATATACCGACCTTGGGACCAATTAAGACTTCGTCCTACAATGCTATTAGCAGCAAGTAACATTGACCAAGGCAAAGCTTTGATTCGTAGGGGATTGACTTCTGACGGCACTGCCCCGGAGGGCACCGGCTATTTAATGAGTACCAGTGATCCCGTCAGAAACAGCAGGGCGTCTCTCTTTGAAGAATCCATACGAAGCGTTGGCAACAAGTTTAAGCTAAAGATAATTCACTCCGACAGTCTTACCAATGCCAAGGATGTTATGGCCTATTTCACGGGACTTACTTGGGTAAAGAAGATTGATACAAATCATTTTTTGCCGGGCGCTGTCGCCGATCACCTTACTTCTTTTGGTGGCAAGCTGACTGACAGTGGTCAAATGAGCTCGTTAAGGTGGTTGGATGCCGGCGCCACTGGAAGCTATGGCACGGTGGTCG
>CAIUKP010000088.1 GCA_903899675.1 uncultured Bacteroidota bacterium
AGCCCTATGATGGAAGGATGAAAGCCATGTTGATTATTGCATTTTTCCCGCTGGTAGTTCTATTGTCGCAACCTTTTGGTAGTATTAGTTTTTGGGTGCCTGTTTTATTAATCGGTATAGGAACTTCGGCTCACCAAGCCTGGTCGGCCAATATATTTACCACCGTTTCGGATATGTTTCCGCAAAAAGCCATTGCTTCGGTGGTGGGTATTGGGGGGATGGCGGGTGGACTAGGCGGGGTTATCATTTCTAAAATTGCTGGCTGGTTATTTGATGGGTATAAGATGAGTGGGATTAAAGATGCTTTCAGCAAAGCAACCGATGCAGGCTTAGGTAATTATATTGCTCAGATAAAAGAAATGAAGTTATTAGATAAGCAGGGTGCCCTGATTGATCTGGCGAAAAAAGAAATATATAGTTTACCAGCAGCTATTCAAACACAGATTCAACAACTCAATCCAGAAGGCTTTACGCAACTAGTAAGTTTGCAAAAACAATGGGTACATGCATCTATGAATACGGCCTATACGATGCTGTTTGCTTATTGTGCTATTGCCTATTTACTGGCTTGGGTAATTATGAAAGCGCTGGTACCGAAGGAAAAACAGGTTAACTTAAGCGGAAACTAGGGAAATGCTCAGCTGAGTATGTTGAATTTATTTTGAACAGTGCATAATCATTCTGCATATGTTACATCATTCGTTTGTAAAAAGTATTTGCATTTTGGCCCTTTCTGGTTGGGCACATCCACTACTGAAAGCTCAATCTAAAGAAGTATTTACCGTTAACGACCTTTCAGCAGAAAAGCGCGTGGAAGTGAAAGTAAACAATCGACTCTTTACCCAATTCATTTATTCTGATACCCTTGAAAAGCCTGTATTATATCCCATTCTGGCAGCCGATGGTATTGCCATTACCCGAGGTTTTCCTTGGAAGCCCGAGCCCAATGATCCCACCGACCATCCCCATCACCTGGGCCTTTGGATGAATTATGAAAAAGTAAACGGACTCGATTTTTGGAATAACTCTTTTGCAATTCCTGCAGATAAAAAGCAATTGTATGGCTGGATTCGTACCCGAAAAATTTTGCGGGCAGAAGGAGGGGAGCAAGGCATTATTGAGTACCAGGCAGACTGGACCAATCAAACTGGGCAAGTAATTTTACAAGAGAAAACCAAATGGGTGTTTCATCAAGAAAAACAAATTCAATGGATCGACCGCTTTACTGAGTTAACCGCAGTTGTGAATGTTGTTATGCCAGATGCCAAAGACGGACTCCTGGGTTTGCGGGTGGCGCATGAATTGGAATTGCCCATTACCGAATCGAAAGACTATACCGACGCACAGGGTAATGTTACCCATATCTCTTCGGTGAAAGATCCCTCCGTAACTGGTCAGTATATTACATCAGCCGGAAAAGAGGGCGACGAAGCCTGGGGTACCCGCGGAAACTGGTGCATGTTGTATGGCAGAAGAGCCGGAAATCCGATTAGCATTACCATTATCGATCACCCTTCCAATCCGGGATATCCAACCTACTGGCATGCCAGGAATTATGGATTATTTGCGGCAAATCCGTTGGGACAAAAAATATTTTCAAAGGGAAGTGAAAACATGAACTTTCGTTTATTAAAGGGGCAATCGGTTCGGTTTCAATATCGCCTAGTAATCACGGCTGGCTTGCCGGTTCCTGAAACCAGCCGGGTAGATCGGTGGGTAAAACAGTTCGAAAAAATGGGGAAGGAATAAGGCTTTTTGCTTTCAACTAAGTAGTATTACTTTGCTACTTATCTTCGCTCTATGTACATCCCGGTAAGCTATCAAAAAAAGAAAGTAATACAGGCACTTCGGTATCATTTTATTCAGCGAACGGAAATCCGAATTCTAATAATACTGGTGAATGTATTTGCCATACTGTCTGCCGGATTGCTTTATTGGAAAATGATTCGCCCAGAGCCTTTCTTGCTGGGTTCATTAATCTGGTTGGGTCTGATGGCTGCTTTCTGGTATATCATGCCCCAAAGTATTTATGCCAAGTCGCCCACTTTTCGGGATCAGTTTATTATTCACACAACCGACCAAGAACTGGTGCTAGAAAATGAGCGGGGTGCGGCCCACTGGGAATGGGAAAAGTTTAGTCGGTTTTTCGAAAGTCCTCATTTCTTTCACTTATACTTCAATCCTCGCTCATTTTTTCTTATACCCAAAGAAACCATAAGTCAGGATGATTTACACACTCTGAGGGGCTTATTTCACCAAAAAATTGGAGATTAAGCTTAGAGATTTTTTTCCATCACATAGTGTGGGATGGTTACTTCTGTAAATTCATCACTGCAAATACGATACCCACTTTTTTCGTAAAACCCTACTGCCGATTTACGGGCGTGCATAGTTAGGCGTTGATATTTTCTGTCTCGAGAGATATTTTCGGCAAAACTCATTAAAACCCGACCGATTCCTTTTCCTTGCAGGGGGGCACCTACTGCCATTTGACGCAAACGAATTGTGCTTGGGTCTGTTTCCGTTAAAATACAGCAGGCTTCCAGTTGGTCATCTTCAAAACATCCGAGCAGAATATCTTCTTTTTCTTTCTCTAATTCCTCGGAGGTAAAGCCTAATCCCAGCGGTTTTCTGAGTAATTGTAGCCTTAATTCAACCATTTTTTGGTAATCGGAGGAGCCGTGATCGATGATTTTTAAGGCCATTTTGGGTA
Source organism: uncultured Bacteroidota bacterium (assembly GCA_903899675.1). Lineage (GTDB taxonomy): Bacteria > Bacteroidota > Bacteroidia > Chitinophagales > Chitinophagaceae > Sediminibacterium. Next base: position 2,714 of record CAIUKP010000088.1, read on the forward strand.
TAAATTCCTACAATTTACGCAGGTTTTGCCTAAAAAAACGCCAAAATCGATAAAATAGGCCCAAACCTTTTTTAGTAACCTGAAACAAATATGTCTATAAAACAT
>CAIUKP010000089.1 GCA_903899675.1 uncultured Bacteroidota bacterium
AAAACGGAGGTAGTTCTGCAGGAGGGGAGCAAAGGTATACCACTGTAAATTACAGGTGAAATCAAACAAAAAATCCATTATCCATCCACTACATTTACCTCCCGAAAACTCTGTATATATAACAAGCCAATCTAATACACAAAGTACCAAATATGACTGATAATAGCAAACCCAGTTTAGCAGTTGGGGCAAAAAATCGGATGAGAAACTTTCCTATGATTCGTATATGAGGTGAGTAAGTAACCCATCTCGGAGTTTGGGTTCGAACCAGGTACTTTTAGGCGGCATCACTTCGCCACTATCTGCAATAGCAAAAAGCTGTTCAATGGAAACTGGGAATAAACTAAAAGCAATAGCCATTTCACCACTATTCACCCGCTTTTCTAATTCTCCCAGTCCGCGAATTCCACCAACAAAGTCAATCCGCTTATCTGTTCGCTGATCTTGAATACCCAGGCATTTTGCCAGCATATTATTTTGCAAAATGGTAACGTCTAGCACACCAATCGGATCGTTAGTGAACGAACCGGGTAATGCAGTAAGGCGATACCATGCTTGCTGCAAATACATACCAAACTGATGAGGGGCTTGCGGACGCACCACTTCTTTTCCGAATGACTCGATCTGAAAATTTTCGGCAGCTGCGGCTAAAAGTGCCTCTGGGGTATGTCCATTCAAATCTTTTACAACTCGATTATAATCAAGAATTCGCAATTGATTGGAAGGAAATAAGGTAGTTAAAAAATAATCGGCTCCTTCGGGAATGGCTCCTTGTATGTTATTCCGCACTTTAGCAGCAGAAGCTGCCCGGTGATGACCATCTGCTATATAAGTAAAAGGTACTTGCTCAGCAAACAACTGTACCAATTTTTCAATTACCGAATCATCATTGATAATCCAAAGGGTATGCTGAATTTGATCTGGCGCAGTAAAATCATTTACCGGATTTTTGGATGCCTTCCAGTTATCAATTAACTGATCAATAGCTTCCTGATTTCGATAGGCCAAAAATACATTTCCCGTTTGGGCACCAGAAATAGTAATGTGCTGAATCCGGTCTAATTCCTTTTCAGGCCGGGTAAACTCGTGCTTGCGGATGATATTGTGTTCGTAATCATCAATGCTGCTTAGGGCAACCAACCCGGTTTGACTAACCCCATTCATCGTAAGCTGATAGATGTAAAAACAAGGTTTACTTTCACGAAAAAGAACATCGCGGCTGATGAAGGCAGATAAATTGGTTTTGGCAGTTTCGTAAACGGAGGCATCATATACATTAATTGCCTCAGGTAAATCAATTTCGCTTTTTGTAATGTGCAGAAATGAGTTTGGATTTCCATTTGCAGCCAATTTGGCTTCCGCACTATTTAAAACATCATAAGGTAAGCTGGCTACCTGACTTGCCAGTTGTGGTTGCGGGCGCAATGCCCGAAAGGGTTGTATCAAAGCCATGCGCAAATATCCGAAAAAAAGAAAAGCAAGTGGAGAAAAAAAAGGTAGCTACACGTATTTAAATATTCACACTACGGCTTGAATCTTTCTATTACCTCTTTTCCTGTAATCGGATCAGTACCCCGAAACTCTACATATACGATATTAGGAACCCAAAAAGATCCGCCTTCAACCTTAACAAAAATTCTTTGTAAAACCGCTTCTCTATTATTGATAGAAGCAAATACTTGATATCTGTTGCCGGCTGTATGCCATTTCAAATAAAACAATCGCCTTTTATAAGAAACAAAATTGAGCTGATATACTCCATTGCCAATTGATTTTGCATCCATTCCATAAGCAAAATTACGCTGTATATAATTCAACTCTTTTTTTGCAGCCCCCTCGGTGTAAAGAATCCAGTATACATTGATGGGCTTTTCGGGATCCGGAACACCTTTGGCATTCAGGTTTAATTCACACACTATAGTGTTTACATTGGCAGTTCGTTGCAAATAAAAAAGCTGCAAGGGATTGCCTTTCGGTACCGGGAAGGTATCAAGTGCCTCTATTGTATATGAAAAACGATGCAAATGGTTTGCTGAAAAAACAGGGCTTACTGTTAGCAATAAAAAAACAACTAAGAGTAGCATCCGGATGTTAAAATTACTACATTGTAATGGGGAGGTATGAATCGAAAATTTCAAGCAGCAATTTTTGTTATGATATGCAGATTTGTATTAAAAATCGAATTTAAATCTTGCCCTGATCCCCCAAGGAGAAACACCTGGGTTTTCAAGATAAGAGAATCTTTTAACAATATCAACCCTAAAAAGTTTTAAAAGATTGGTGATTCCTACACTCCCCTCCAAATAAGGCTTTGCCTCCAATGTAAATGTGGTTGGGTGCCCATCCAATTGAGGAAACTGAATTAACTCCTTATCCAACCGAGGATCATTTTCGGCTCGCACACCGCCATATAACATCTTTAAGGATACTACCTCCCGCAACTTCAGTTTTTTAACTAGCAGAACTCGATTGAGTAGTAAACCATTAAAATAATGATTGATGTTTACGGAAAAATAATGATCACTTACAAATTCCTGAAAATTCATCAGGTTATATGATTCCAACATGAACGAATACGTTTGATTGGCCCGGTGTATTGTAATCAATGGATAAGGCAGCTTACCAAATATATATCCTCCCTCTGCCACCACATCACTATAACCAAACCTTGATAAATAAACCCGCTTTTCTACCCTACCACTCAAATTCTGATAAGCAAATTCGCTGTTCAAAACACCTTTTACTCCTGCTATAAACCTGAGCGTATAAATAGGATATTCATTTACGATGGGTATACGATATACCTTACTCTGGTAAAACTGCTCATGGGGTGCCCAGCGAACCTCACCATATAACTCAGTAGTAGTTAATTCTTTTACCTGTACCGGAATTCCATTCGATGTTTTATTATACACGATACTTCCGGCAGGCTGTTGTATCCAGTTTTTTCCTCCAAGGGTAATGGCTACATTCCTAGGAAACTCATGAACATATTCCGTAACCAAATTGCGGTTGTATAACCATTTATCGTTGAGTCCTCTTTTAAATGATAATAAAAAATTGTCTTCTGATACAAATTGCAGTTCCTGACCAGGTATTTTAGTGTCGTACTGATAGCTTGCCCGAATAAAACTGAGCGGATATTGATAAATAGATTTATTATTCAATGAATAAGTAGTTCTTAAAAAATATTTAAATTGTTCATCTTTCAATCCATATGCACCATAGCCCTCTAAAAAAATTCGTTTACTAAATTGAGTCGTAGTTCTGCCTCCCAATCTTGGCTTAAATCCTTCTGCCGGATTAAAACTATAAAATGCCGCAAATGGCCCCCATTCTACCGGACCTAAAGAAACATATCCATCAACCAAAAATATCATCAGCCCCATCGTTCGCTGATACGATCGCATTCGGGTTAAACTATCTATATTAGTATAAATGGCTGATTCTGTTTTTTTAAGGCTATCATGTCTATTTTGCTCCCAGAAGTTACTTCCGAGGCTGGCTGCATCCGGAGCCCGAACTAATGGTGCGCCAGAAAATACACTGTCGGGAATGGGCGTTTTACGGTCGTATCGTTTAAAACTTACCGTTCGCTCACCATAAATACCTCCTCGCATCGATCGGTTAATGCCTGCATCTGCCCCTGTTTTGCTTCTAATGAGATCGTATTTTCCATCGCTGTTTTTTTGAAAATTCAAATCAATATTCATCTCCCGAACAAAATTGAGGTTCGCATTTTTACTGATAAATAGATTGATACTTTTTACCGCATATCGGCCATCGAGGGTTATCAGCATATTCCCCCTAAATAATAGGTCACCCGTATTGCGAGGGGTAAAATATAGTTTAATAAACTTTTCACCACTGGCATCAGTAATCGTATCGCGGATATAAAACAAATAAAAAGTGGGCGACAAACTGGCAATCGGACTCAAAAACTGATAAGTAAATAATGGGATGTTATTCTCGTAGATATCTACATCCATGTATAATCGGTTCAAATAAACATTAATTCCTTTATTATCAACATACGAACCAAAGTCTACCTGCTTTTCTGCCTCAACCAATGTTTTAGTAGCTGCCGGATTTTTTCGCCACCATTTTTTACTGATGGTTTCCTGAATATACACTGGCAATAAAATTCTTCCCTCAATGGTGGTGGTATCCCGATTGTCGAATAAAAATTTATACTGATTCAATAATCGAGAAGCCGTTACTTTATCGGAAAAATTACTCATTGATAAAGTAAGTTTTTCATATTGAGTGTACGATAAAAAATCGCTGGCCGTTGCTCGGTTTTCTGCCCGGTGCTCAATCACTTTATTAATCAACTCTACGGCAGGATTACCCTTGTTTTTATACGGAGCACGTTTAGAAGTGGTTACCGTTACGCTGTTGATGTATCGGAGGTCTATTTTCAGTGAACAATTAATAACCGTTTCTTTACCCGCTTCGAAATTGATGAACTCGGTTGAATACCCCACATAACTGATTTGTAATTGGGTATATTTTAAGTTAGAAGTACTCAGTCGATACGTTCCCATACTATCGGTTGCCGTACCCTTACCTCCCCGGAACATAACACTAGCAGCAGCAATCGGCTGGCCCGTTGCGGCATCTTTTACTACACCGGTTACAATGGTTTGACTAATTCCACTTGAAAATCCAATAAAAAACAAAGCAATACAAAATGCTAGTCGGGAAACAATAACGGAGAGGTTGGATTCCATCAACCGTTTTTTTCAGTGAAGTAATGAATCAAATCGCAAAATGCCTGAACACTGGATAGCTCTAGGGCATTATACATGCTTACGCGAATGCCACCTACTGTTCGATAGCCTTTTACACCAATCATTCCCTGCTCTTTGCAAAGCTCTAGAAAAGGTGCTTCTAATGCTGGATTGGCTAAAAAGAAAACGGCATTCATCCAACTCCTGCTCTCTGGGCTTACTCGGATTGTAAAAAGCGGGTGATTGTTCAGCGTATCATAAAGCAAAGTAGTTTTGGCGCGATTCCGGCGTTCCATTTCGGGAAGTCCGCCCTCGCGGATGATCCATCTAAGGGTAAGCATACTCACATATACCGAAAATACGGGTGGTGTATTCATCAATGATCCTGCAGCAATATGTTGCTGATAATCCATAATAGCAGGAATACCTTTCTTTCTTTTTCCTACAATATCTTTTCTCAAAACAACCAGATTAACGCCTGCTGCCCCCATATTTTTCTGGGCTCCAGCATAGATGCAGGCAAACCGGTTATAATCCATGGGTCGGGAAAAAATATCGCTACTCATATCGGCAACCAATGGCACATCCACTTCGGGAATTTGATGCCACTGTGTTCCTTCTACTGTATTATTGGTGGTGATATGAAGATACTTAGTATCAACTGGCAATTGCGCCGGCATTCGAATACAAGTATGATCACAATCAGTAGTATCTGCTGCTGTAAAAACATTTCCAAAAAAAGTGGCTTCTTTAGCGGCTTTCTTTCCCCAAATACCATTGATGCAATATGCAGCCGTATCGGTAGCATCTAATAAGTTCATAGGTACCTGCATAAACTGCGTAGTAGCTCCTCCATGCAAAAACAACACTTCATATTCGTTTGACAATTGCATCAGCTGTTTTACCGAGCTTCTGGCCTCATCCATTACTTCGCCAAATGCGGCCGTTCGATGGCCAATTTCTAAAATAGATAAGCCGGTATTATTAAAGTTGTGTATGGCATTTGCAGCCTCTTCCAGCACCGACACTGGTAATATAGAAGGACCAGAATTAAAATTGTGTAACTTCATGATATTGAGTACAAAGTAAAAACATTTGCTGCAAAGCTGTACCCGATAAACTGTTAATACCCAAAAAAGGATGCATACTTAGGCATCTCCCGAAAGGTTTTCTGATAAAGTTGACCCACTATGCCGATGATCCATTTCGGTTACTCCACCCGAAATGGCATACTTCATTGCATCTGAAGCTGCAATACCGGTTAGGGGTCGAATATTGGCAACAGGTACTAAATAGGTGATTCCTGAAATCGCATAAGAATGGGGTACATATACCGTAACATGGTTGGGCAAACCTAGCGCCAAACTGTTAGATTGGGTAATAAACCCTACCCGCCAAACTCCTGCACCATCTACATTTACCAAAACTGGCTTGTCGAATTTTTTCTTATTACCAGCAAACGCTTCCAGAAAATCCTTTACAGACGAATAGATAAACTTGATACCAGGTGTTTTCTCCAGTAAATTATCCAACAAAGCCACTACCCTACTGAAAAATAACATAGAAGAAATCCATCCCGTAAATAATACCAGCAGCACCACTACTAAAAATCCAATGCCCGGTATTTTTTTTAGTTGACCATTGGCATCCACCTCTATCCAACTGGGTGCCAGCACATGTAAAATATTTGGGAGAATACTATCCACAAAATTGAACAGACCAAAAACAACCCACAAGGTAATTCCTATGGGGGCTAACACTACAAGTCCCTGCAGAAAATAGGTAAGTAACCGTTTGATCAATCGGCGAAAAGAAAAGCGGATCTCCGGCTGTTGCATACTGAAATGATTAAATGACCACTGCAAAATTACACCCTTCCCCTCTTCCCCTCAGTTTTCATTTTCAGAATGCTGATTTATTGAAAATCTACTTGGCTTTTACCCTAAATAGTTGCAAGACATTGGTTTACGTAACATTAAGTTAACAAATGTAATTTTTTATAATTTATAATAATCTGTTTTGTAAATACTTTTACATGTATGTACATTTTAATTAATAAAAATTATAATT
>CAIUKP010000090.1 GCA_903899675.1 uncultured Bacteroidota bacterium
ATTTCTTTAAATTGATTACTACCTTGTTAAAAGCCGAACACAGTCCGGCTTTTTTTTATGCGTAAAAATCATACAAACAACTATTTTTGTGCAATCTTTCACCCAAATCACTAAATACCTGTAAATGAACAACACTTACACCTCACTGGTTAAACAAACATTTCACTTTCCTCAGGAAGGATTCGACCAGAATGATGAAGGGTATTTAGAATATAATGGGTTAGATTTAAAATCATTAATTGATAAATACGGAACCCCGCTGAAACTTACTTATTTACCCAAAATAGGTATGCAAATTAATAAAGCCAAGCTTTTATTTGAACAGGCTTTTAAAAGACACAAATACGAGGGGGAATATTTTTATTGCTATTGTACCAAGAGTTCGCATTTTTCATTTATAGTTGAAGAAGCCCTCAAACACAATGTACACTTAGAAACCTCCTATGCCTACGATATTGAAATTATCAACCGCCTCTATCAGCGAAGAAAAATCAATAAAGAAACCTATATCATCTGTAATGGTTACAAACAGAAAAACTATACATCGCGTATTGCTAAGTTGATTAATTCTGGTTTTAAAAATGTAATTCCCATTCTTGATAATATTGAAGAATTAACTGCGTATAAGCGATCTGTAAAACAACCCTTCCGGCTAGGTATTCGGGTAGCTGCGGAAGAAGAGCCCAATTTTCCATTTTACACTTCCCGCTTGGGTATACGTGCAAAAGATATTCTGGAGTTTTATGTAGATGATATTGAAGGTTATGAAGATAAATTTCAGTTGAAAATGCTGCATATTTTTTTGAATAAGGGCATCAAAGACGATATCTACTACTGGTCGGAACTGAATAAGATCATTAACCTGTATTGCCAGCTCAAAAAGATTTGTCCGGAACTAGACTCTATCAATATTGGTGGAGGATTCCCCATTAAACACTCGCTGGGCTTTGAATATGACTATCAGTTTATGATTAATGAAATTGTAAGCAATATCAAAAAAGCCTGTAAAAAAGCCAAAGTGCCCATGCCCAATATTTATACAGAGTTCGGCAGTTTTACAGTGGGTGAAAGCATGGCGCATATTTATAGCGTTGTGGGCCAAAAAATTCAAAACGACCGCGAGTGCTGGTATATGATTGACTCATCGTTTATTACCACCTTACCCGACACTTGGGGTATTGGAGAAAAATTTCTAATGCTTCCCATCAACAAATGGGATAATGAATACCACAGGGTTGTATTGGGAGGCATCACATGCGACAGTCACGATTATTACGACTCCGAGGAACATATCAATGAAGTGTTCCTTCCAAAGCTCAAGTCGAACAACCCCGATGACGTTGATAATAAAGAACCCCTATATGTTGGCTTCTTTCATACCGGTGCCTATCAAGATCAGATCAGCGGGTATGGTGGCATCAAACATTGTCTAATACCATCACCAAAGCACGTGATAGTTGAAGCAGATAAAAACGGCAAACTAGTAGACTGGGTGTATGCAAAAGAGCAAACGGCGCAGAGTATGCTAAAAATTTTGGGATACCTGTGATAATCTAATTATTCTTCGGCTTTGTTTTTCAACATCATCAATAAGGTATAGCTGCCACGGGTTACTATTTTGTCTTTGCGCATATCAACCCCATCAATCACCTGGGTATATCCGTTTTCTGAGATGCCGGTCTGCACTTCCTTCATAACAAATTGCAGCGAATCGGTTTGTACAAAAACAAATTGCTGGTTATCGTAGCGCACCAATGCCTCATCGGGTAAAACCATTGCCGCTTTATTTTTCACTTCAATTTCGGCATTCATAAAGGTTCCGGGAAGCAGGGAAAGGTTGTTTTGGTTAAAATGACAATGAATTTCTATACTGCGGTCTGCAGCAATTTCTTTTCCCATGAGCAATATCCGGCAGGGATATTTTTTTTCCGGTTGTTGATTGGTGTAGGCCATTACTGACTGTCCTATTTGGAGCATCGGTATGTCTTTTTCAAAAACTTTCAATGCCAGGTGAATATCATCGGTACTGATAATCTCGAATAACACATCGGAAGGGGTTAAATATTTACCGGCATTCACATGAACAGCGGCAACGTAACCCGACAAACCTGAACGTACCGAAATACTAGCAGAAATTTTGTCTTTGGTTACATTTTCCGGTTGAATACCTACTAGCTTCAATTTTTGAACTAAGGCATTTACCAATACCTGCTGACTGGAATAATCAGCTGAAGCCATTTGAAAAGATTTTTGTGATGCCGATTCAGGACTCCGTCCGTGTCCGCACCGGCGAGTTGGGCGACGCGGCCTTGAGTGAGTAGTGACCTTGCAGTTGCCGCAGGCGGTGCTGCCGCGGCTTTCGTGAAAAGAATGGAGATGTTCCCATGTCC
>CAIUKP010000091.1 GCA_903899675.1 uncultured Bacteroidota bacterium
AGAAGCACAGTCGCAAGCAAAACTAGCGGTGGAAATAAGACACAAGGCGATTAGCGTGCATGCTTTCATATTTCAAAGGTATTAAATAGTGCAAGTAGCTTCAACTATATATTTTCAATCAGCAGCGGTTCTTGCCAATGAGAGCTCTATTTTCCAACCTGGTCAAATCCTCTGCCGGGTTGAGTAAAACTACTTAATCTGGGCCTCTGAATCTCTTAAAAATATATAGTATCTTTAATCTCAAAATTTCACAAAAAATGAAATACGGAGAAATTAGCATTGACCCCGAAGTGATGAGCGGCGCTGCTGTATTTGCAGGAACCCGTGTTCTTGTGCAAACACTCTTCGACTACATCGAAGGGGGGGATGATTTGGCAGAATTCCTTGATGACTTCCCTTCGGTTTCTAAAGAATCAGCTTTGGCTGTTTTAGAAATGGCGAGTTATTAAAACTTATGATCAACGATGGCTTTGAACTTTTTGTAACAGCTGACCAAAATTTGCAATACCAACAGTATGTTGAATGTCTGCCTCTTACCATTGCAGTTTTACACGGATCAGATAATCGCTTAAGCACTTTACGCAATCTAGTACCGCTTCTGTTTAAAAGAATCAATGAAGGAAGCCTGCTTACTGTAATTGAAATCTCAGCAGATTAACCCGATCTGTTTCATTCTGGCAATGCGGCCTTAATGGATGTAACCGTTTTTTCAAGCTGTTATATAGCATTTTGTGCTTTTGGTGCTTTTTGCCCGGCCGGCGCATATTCCCCGGTTATTTGTTTGGCAGCAATCCTATTCAATCCACTCCACCCTTCCAGCTTCTATCCTTTCGATTTATGCAAGGAGGGGAATCAATCCAAACAGCACTACATCGATTTAGTAGATTCTTTTAACCAGCCCCAGCGCCAGCAGCTTTTTTTCGGCTTTAGTATTTAAATTGTGTAGTCAATAATTACTGACCATTAAAAATAAAAATCATGGCTACAAATCGCAGAGACTTTATGCGCAACCTCACCTATAGTGCCGTAGGGGTTGGTTTTGCTGGCGTTGCACAGGGCTTTACTGCCAAGAGTTATAATAGAATTATGGGTGCCAACGATCGATTGAATGTAGCGCTCATGGGTTGCGGGCGAAGAGTAAGTGCCTATTATGATGCTTTGAAGAATAAGAATAACAATGTAGACCTAGCCTATATCTGCGATGTGATGAAGAAGCAGCGCGAAAAAGTGGGGAAGGAGCTGAGTGGTAAAGTTGAGGGCAACGCCAAGCTGGTGGCGGATATTCATGATGTGTGGAATGATAAAAGCGTAGACGCCATATTTAATGCTACGCCAGACCATTGGCATGCACCAGGTACCTGGATGGCCATGCAGGCAGGCAAGCACGTATATATCGAAAAACCTTGTAGCCACAATCCCCGCGAGGGCGAATTGCTGGTGGCTTTTCAGCAGAAATATGGCAAAGTGATTCAGATGGGTAATCAGCAAAGATCGGCCAAAGAGTCTCAGGAGATTATTGCGGAAATTCACAAAGGCGTAATTGGAGATGTATACAAGGCATTGGCATTTTATTCCAATTCCCGCGGTGCTGTACCCATTGAGAAAAAAGCACCAATACCCGATGGTTTAGACTGGGAGCTTTGGCAGGGGCCCGCTCCACACAGAGAATACACCGATAATACCTGGGACTATAACTGGCATTGGTATGGATGGCATTGGGGTACCGCCGAAACTGGTAATAATGCTACCCATGAATTAGACGTGGCTCGTTGGGCTTTGCAGGCTACCTATCCTGAAAAAGTGGAAGTGGAAGCGGCCAAGCGCCATTTTGCCAACGATGGTTGGGTGATGTATGATACCATGGACGCTACTTTCCGTTTTCCCGGCAATAAAATTATCCAGTGGGATGGCAAGAGCCGCAGTGGTTATAACACCTATGGCAGCGACCGCGGTACCATTATTTATGGCAGCGAGGGCACGGTTTTTGTGAACCGCAACGGCTATACTTTATTTGATCGCATGGGTAAAAAAGTAAGAGATAGCAAATCTACGGGCAATGAAGCGGGTACAGCTTTAGGCGGC
>CAIUKP010000092.1 GCA_903899675.1 uncultured Bacteroidota bacterium
ACAATCCCACTACCCACACCAGTGCCCAGCGTAATCATGATAAAATCATTCATACCCTTGGCAGCACCATACATCATCTCGCCTAGAGCAGCTGCGTTGGCATCATTGGTTAATACAACTGGCAGCTTGAACTTATCCTTAATCATTTTTGATAACGGAATAATGCCCTTCCAGGGTAAGTTGGGGGCATATTCAATGGTGCCGCTGTAATAGTTGCCATTCGGGGCACCCACACCAATCCCTCTGAAACGGCCAATTCCGCCTGCCTGTTCAATCAGGGGCTGCATTTTTTCGTATAACTCATTGATGTAAGTATCCAAATGATCGTGACCACGGGTAGACATTTCGCTGGAGAACAGCAAATTACCAACGCGGTCTACGATTCCAAATTTGGTGCCGGTTCCGCCAATATCAATACCAATTCCTAATTGTTCCATAGCCTGTAAATTTCGGTTACCGGTTGAATGTGTTGAATCTGCACTCATAAAAAAATCTTTCCGGTTGATTTAATGACCACCCCCTGAAACCTGCGCATCAAAGTCGAGCCCCTGGCTCTTTAATACCGATTGCAATTTCAGCGCAAGCAAAGCCAACACAGCAAAACATCCGGCAGCAAGCAGGTACGACTGATGAAGTCCAACCGAAGAAATATCCCCAATCGCACCTTGTAAGGGAGGAACAATTGCCCCACCCAGAATCATCATGATGAGAAAAGCTGATCCTTGACTGGTATATTTCCCTAAACCACCCACACCCAAAGAGAATATGCAGGGCCACATTACGGAACAACATAATCCGCCTGCCATAAATGCATAAACGGATATGATACCTTTGGTAAATACGCCCACTAACATACAAGCCGTTGCTAATAAAGAAACTGCCAATAGTGTTTTAACTGGTTTTTCTTGGCCATAAAAAAATACGCTCACAGCAATGGCAATCATGATTGCATAGGCATATAAATCACTTACATCATTTCCATAAATGGTACTAACTGTTAGCACTAAGGCAAATGCTACAAAAGGAATCAATCCCATTGCCAGTTTTTTTGAAAAGCCAGTTAAATTAAATACGCTCACCGCACCCATCCAGCGGCCAATCATCAAACTTCCCCAATACAAAGAAATGTATTTCGAAATTTTACTTTCATCTAAACCGGCATCGGTTAAATATCCAGGCTGCTTTAAAAGTGCTCCAAAATTATTGTCAATAGTAACTTCTACACCCACATATACAAAAATGCCAATCATCCCAAAAATCAGTTGAGGATATTTCATAGCACCCCATCCTTCGGGTTTGCTGATTGCTTGTCCATTCGAATAAAATAAAATACCAATTACACTTATTACTGTTAATAGCAACAACCAGAGTTTAGATACACTGGTAAGTTGCCCAATAATAATTACGCCAATTATTAGGGCAGTCATTAGGAATAAAGTGGAAGCGGCTTTACCAGCTTTTTCAAAAGCCTCATCATTTTTACCATCGGGTAGTTTGGAGAAAGAAAAGAAAAGTGCCACTGCAGCAAAAACGCCGGCCACAATTAGGTAAAGTGTATTGATATTCGTAACAGTAACTTCTGATTGACTGCTGCTCGGGGTACCAAAAAGAAAGTAGCTTACAATTAAAGGTCCTAGTGTGGTTCCCAGTGAATTTACACTGCCTCCTAAATTAAGGCGGTGAGAACCAGTAGCCGGATCACCTAATAAGATTGCAAATGGTTGTGCTGCGGTTTGTTGAAGAGAAAATCCAAGTGCCACCACAAAAAACGAAGCAAGAATGGCGGGAAATGAATTCGCATTGGCAGAAGGAATAATCAACAAGGCCCCCACAACAGAAATCATCAGACCATAAATAATCCCTTTTTTATACCCGATCTTATTCAAAATGTCGTAACCAATCATATTGGAAACTAAAAATAAAATCAACGACCCGATAAAATAAGCTCCATAAAAGGCAGAACCAATTAATTGAGATTCAAACTGACTAAGGTGAAAATGCGTTTTACAAAAGGGAATAAAAATACTGTTAGAGGCAGCAATAAATCCCCAGAAAAAGAATACGATCACCAGATTGGCTAGTGCACCTGTATTGGTGGGTTGATGGGTTGTTTTCATGGCAAGCAATATTTGAATAGGGGCTAAAGTAATAAGAATTTCATGATTTTGCGCTTTTCAATAGATAATTTGAGCGAATCAGAATTGTTATTAACTTTCATGAGTAAAAACTTACCATGGAAATTATTCATATTACTGCAGAATGTTATCCGGTTGCCAAAGCGGGCGGATTGGGAGATGTGGTAGGTGCCTTGCCAAAATACCAGTGTAAGGCAGGCCATATTGCCAAAGTAATTATGCCCATGTATCGAACTGCATTTTTATATGCGAGTGAATGGACGGTAGATTTTAAGGGACAAGCCAATTTGGGTAACTGGCATTTTGATTTTACCATCATCAAAGAAAAATACAATAAGCTGGGATTCGATTTGTTTTTGGTTGATATCAATGGGTTGTTGGACCGGCAAAAAATTTATGGGTATGGCGACGATACAGAGCGTTTTGTGGCTTTTCAGATTGCGGTAGTAACCTGGATGAAAAGTTGGGAACATCGCCCCGATATTGTGCATTGTCACGACTACCACACAGGGCTGGTACCTTTTTTTATGCAGCATTGTTATGATTTTCAGCAGCTAGCAGGAATTAAAACCATCTTCACCATTCACAATGCCCAATACCAGGGTTGGATGGGTTGGGAGAAGAGCCGCTATATACCCCGTTGGGATTTATGGAAAAGAGGAATGCTCGAATGGGCACATAGTATTAATCCCCTGGCATCGGCTGTAAAATGTGCTTATCGGGTTACCACCGTTAGCCATAGTTATTTGCAAGAACTTACCTCCCATTCAAACGGATTGGAAGCCTTGTTTGAATATGAAAAGGGTAAATGTGTGGGTATTTTGAATGGCATCGATAATGAAGTTTGGAATCCCGCAACCGATAGCTATCTTTCTTTCCATTACACTGCCAAAAGCGTAAATGCGGGAAAAGAACAGAATAAAGCCCTGCTTTGCAGTCGTTTTGGATTAGACCCCCAAAAGCCCCTGATTGTATTTATTGGAAGACTGGTAGGGGAGAAAGCCGCCGAACTGCTGCCCGATGCCATTGCAGGAGCTATACATGAAATGGGACATGCAGCTTCTTATCTCGTTTTAGGGAGTGGCGAGCATGATGTGGAGGGTAGGCTAACGGATATGCTGATGCCGTTTTCCGGACAATTTAATGCCGTAATTGGGTATGATGAAGGGCTGAGTCATTTGATGTATGCAGGGGCAGATTTTCTGCTAATGCCCAGCAGGGTTGAGCCCTGCGGATTAAATCAATTATACGCCATGCGTTATGGAACCGTGCCTATCGTGCGATCTACCGGTGGGTTAAGGGATACCGTATCCGATATGGGAGATCCGGAAGGTTTTGGAATCCGCTTCAATCAGGCCTCTGTTTCTGATATCATCTACTCAATTGGAAGAGCAGTTCATGTATATCAGTCCAAAGATCACCTTACCCGCATGCGCAACTGGATGATGGCGATTGATCATAGCTGGGAAAATACCGTGGAACAATTTACCCGTATATATCAGGCCTAATCAAACGGGGAACAACAATAAATAGTCTAATGGTTAAAATTCAGTAAATTGCCTATATGACAAGTATTTCTAAATCTGTAGTAGCCGTTATTTTGGGTGGAGGAGCCGGCAGCCGCCTGTATCCATTAACTGCCAGCCGTTCAAAACCCGCTGTTCCCATAGCAGGAAAGTATCGTTTGGTTGATATTCCTATCAGCAATTGTATCAATAGCCATATCAACCGGATGTTTGTATTAACACAGTTTAATTCTGCATCCCTCAACAAGCACATTAAAAACACCTATCATTTTAGTGCTTTCAGTACAGGCTTTGTAGATATTCTGGCCGCAGAACAAACACCCGATAATCCGGGCTGGTTTCAGGGAACAGCCGATGCAGTTCGTCAATCACTTCGGCATATTTCCAATTTAGAATTTGAGTATATCCTGATATTAAGCGGCGATCAGTTGTACCAGATGGACTTCAGCGATATGCTTAATAACCACATCAAAAATGAGGCGGATATTTCAATTGCAACCATTCCGGTAGATGAACGAGATGCCCCTGAATTTGGTATCCTTAAAAGCAATGAAGCTGGGATGATTACATCCTTTATTGAAAAACCCAAGAAAGAAATATTGCCCGACTGGGTAAGTGATACTGGCTCCGAAATGCAGCAAAAAGGAAAGCATTATCTCGCGTCTATGGGTATCTATATTTTCAGTAAGCAGGTGCTGTACAACTTGCTGAATGAAGTACATCCTACCGCTACCGATTTTGGTAAGGAAATTATTCCCAATTCCATTGTGTCGTTTAAAGTGGCTAGCTATCAATATGAAGGCTACTGGACGGATATCGGAAATATTTATTCCTTCTACGAAGCCAATCTATCTTTAACAGATGATATTCCTCCCTTTAATCTGTTTGATAATACCAAAACAGTATACAGTCGTGCCCGCATGTTGCCGCCTGCAAAAATCAGTGGAACTACATTAGAAAAAACAATTATTGCAGAAGGATCTATTATCAATGCCAGTCGTATCGAGCAAAGTGTAGTAGGTATTCGTTCAAGAATTGGACATGGTACCACCGTAGTAAATACCTACATCATGGGAAATGATTACTACGAAACGATTGATGAAATGGATGTAAATACAAAAAAGGGATTACCCATGATCGGTATTGGGGAACGTTGTTATATCAAAGATGCCATTATCGACAAAAATTGCAGAATTGGTAATGACGTACGCATCAATGGTGGCAAACATTTAGCTAATACCGACCATAGTTTGTATGCGGTAAAGGATGGCATTATCGTAGTGAAAAAAATGGCTGTTTTGCCAGATGGATTTGTTATTTAATTGGGCGAGTTTTTCTGCATACATCATCTTTAAAAAATTGTTGCATGTCTACCGTTTACTCTGGAACCAAACAGCCACTTAGTTTTTGGCAGATTTGGAATATGTGTTTTGGTTTTTTTGGAATTCAGTTTGGATGGAGTTTGCAGATGGGTAACATGAGTGCCATCTACGAATTTTTAGGAGCCAAACCCGAAGAAATTCCCGGACTCTGGTTAGCGGCTCCCATGACGGGTTTGCTGGTGCAACCGATTATCGGATACTTGAGTGACCGTACCTGGCATCCCACACTGGGTAGAAGGCGTCCGTTCTTTTTGGTAGGCGCAATCCTGAGTTCACTAGCGTTATTGTTGATGCCCAATTCCAGCGCCGTATGGATGGCTGCCGGAACCCTTTGGATTCTCGATTCTTGTATAAATATTACCATGGAGCCTTTTCGGGCATTTGTAGCCGATAACCTCGATGAGCAACAGCAATCTTACGGATATGCTATGCAGAGTATGTTTATTGGTGCCGCTTCATTTATTGCTGGGTATTTGCCAGG
>CAIUKP010000093.1 GCA_903899675.1 uncultured Bacteroidota bacterium
GTCGCAGATATTTGACAACCTAAAAAGCAGGGTATGAAACTGAGTGTTGTAATACCCGCCTATAACGAAGCACTTAATTTACCAGACACGCTTACCGCATTTTATACGGAGTTAACAAAGAATAATATTCCGCATGAAATACTGGTTGTGAATGATAACTCAAAAGACAATACCGAAACAGTACTAGCGGAGTTAGAGAATAGTATGCCTACGGTAAGGCACGTCTTTAATAACCCGCCGCACAATGGTTTTGGCTATGCCATACGCAAGGGGCTGGAAAACTTTACCGGCGACTGTGTGGCTATTGTTATGGCCGATATGTCAGATGCGCCTACCGACCTGGTAAAGTTTTACAATACATTTATAGAGCAAAAGGTGGACTGTGTTTTTGGCAACAGGTTTCAACCGTTTTCAAATATGGAAACAAAGGCAATGCGTTTACAAGTTCCTGTACTTTGTCGTCTTCCAGATCTTTAAACAATAACAGGGCTCCGTTTCTGTTAGGGCGCAGTAAAAGATCGTACATATATCCTTTTGCATTATATTCTTGAATAATCGCTCTTTCTTGCTGAAGCACTTCGGGGATATCGTCTACATTAACTTCATCCTTGATGGTAATTATTACCGCTGTAATATTCATTTTTGATAATTATATGGGATAAAGGTAGCACATTAATTAAACAGGAAATTGTTTTTCAAGTAAAGTAAATAGTAACTACCGGCTGAAGCTGCCCAATCTATTTCGCAAAAAATAGTGCGTGTATGAAATTATTTTCGAGCAACCGGTTGATTGATATATATCACATTACTGGCATCGCTACAAGCTACCCCAATATCCAAAAATCCATCCTTATTGATATCGCCCAATGCCATTCCATACACTACGCCTTTTCCATCTCCCATGCTTACTTCTGTAAAGGAAGTTCCATTGCCTCCATTAAAAAATGCAGCGGTTTTTGATTGATTGTATCCAACTACTATATCAAGTAAACCGTCGTTATTGAGGTCGCCAAGCATAATAGCGGATGAGATTCTTTTGTCACCCAGGGCAAATGGAGGAAGAAAACCACCTTTCGTGTCATTTAAATAGATAAAAGTTCCCTGCTTTTCATCACCTACCACCAGATCCATCCATCCATCTTTATTGATGTCGCCTGCTGCTCCAGTTCTTGCATTGTTTATGGGAGGGCCAAACTGTTTTTGTTGAGTAAAGTTGGCTTTCCCATCATTGAAAAAAATATTATTTTTTCCACCATCCCGATGAGGGATAGCTAAATCGATATATCCATCATTATTAAAGTCGCCGGGAATAATAGTTGTAGCAGATTCTGAAGAAATGCTTTGGCAACTGTTAGCAGAGAATTTCCCCGTTCCATCATTCAAACAAAAGTAAGAGGGTTCATTTCGGTTAGCAGCAATGATATCCGGCATTCCATCGTTATTAAGATCGGCTACTGTGGCGTTTCTGGTATTCCACTTAGGGTTACCCCAGTTTTGCGAAAATTGAAATATACCCTTACCGTTATTTAGATAAATTTGTTTTTCATCCGGATTGTCGTTGCTAACCACAATATCCATATCGCCATCTTTATCTAAATCTGCCAGTATGGTGGAATAGGTTTTGTCTGGATTGGCTCCTAGGTTAGTGCTTACCGGAAATTCGCCTTTTTGGTTGTTTAGTAGAATTTTATTGAATAAGGGCCAGTGACGACCCTTGGCCAGCACAATATCTACAAAACCATCTCCATTTAAATCAGCCAAACTAATATTGGCAGAGGTTTCTGATAATTTTTCTAATACCAAGGTAGAATCAAAGTTTCTCAAAAAAATCGGTTGCACACCGATGGGCACATCTTTGTTTTGAATTAGAGCAGGTGTATGAATTGAATACGAGGCACATAAAATGATAATAGGAATGGCAGCAGAAATAATTTTCATAAGCAAAACAGTATTGAAATCTACGTACAATATAAGATATTATATAGTACATAGTAACTGATTTTTAAAATGGAAATTCTGTTTGTGCAAATACCAGCCATCGAAAACGTTTGTGCGTATTACCTGAAAAATTAAGTAAGAGGCGAATTTATTAAATGAATATTTCGTAAAAAATTCGTAAATCCAATGCAATGGTTGAAGCA
>CAIUKP010000094.1 GCA_903899675.1 uncultured Bacteroidota bacterium
CAAAGCATTATTTCACTTCCTTCCAAGCTTCCAAAATTTCTTCTGTATGATTGGCCGTATCTGGTTTAGCTATGATTTTTACAATTTTGCCGGTTTCATCAATTAAAAAAGTAGTTCGGGTAGTACCCATATAGGTTCGGCCCATAAACTTTTTTTCTCCCCAAAGATTGTATTTGTCTACAATCTTCTTGTCGGAATCCGACACCAGCGGAAAAGGAAGCTCATATTTAGTTTCAAACTTTTTGTGACTTTTCACATCGTCGGTACTAACACCAATTATCTGAAACCCTTTTTTAATAATGGCACTATTGTTATCTCTCAGGTTGCAGGCCTGGGCCGTACATCCTGGTGTATCGTCTTTTGGATAGAAATATAGGATCACTTTTTTGCCTTTAAAATCGGCGAGTGAAATCGACTCCCCATTTTGGTCAACTGCCTTGAAAGCAGGCGCTTTGCTGCCCTCTTTTAATACTGCCATAGATTTAATTTGATATTATAGGATGGAAAGATAACATTATATAGGGGGTTTTTGTTGAAAACTCCTTGGAATGGGTAAAAAACAGGGACAGATTCACGCCGGCTTCTTACATTTGCTCAATTTATAACGCCCCATGCCCAAAGACAATTCCATTAAATCTGTACTGATTATCGGCTCCGGCCCCATTATTATTGGCCAAGCCTGTGAATTTGATTATTCTGGCTCTCAAGCTGCCCGTAGTTTGCGGGAAGAAGGTATTGAAGTGATCTTGATAAATAGTAATCCGGCTACCATCATGACGGATCCTATGATGGCCGACAAAGTTTATTTGTTGCCGTTAACGGTTGAGAGTATTGAAAAAATACTGATGGAAAATACCATTGATGCGGTTTTACCTACCATGGGTGGGCAAACAGCCCTGAACCTTTGTATGGAGGCGGATGAAGTGGGTATTTGGAAGAAATACGGGGTTCGATTGATTGGCGTAGATATTGCAGCAATTGAAACGGCTGAAGACCGGGAAAAGTTTCGCCAACTGATGGTAAAGATTGGCATTGCTGTTGCACCTAGCCGAGTGGCAAACAGCTTTTTAGAGGGAAAAGAATTTGCACAAGCCATTGGCTTTCCGCTGGTAATTCGGCCTTCTTTTACACTGGGTGGAACCGGTGGAGGATTCGTACACGGCAAAGAAGATTTGGATGCCGCATTGGAAAGAGGATTAACTGCTTCTCCCATTCACGAAGTATTGGTAGAAAAAGCCGTATTGGGCTGGAAGGAATTTGAACTTGAGCTATTACGCGATCAGGCAGATAATGTTGTAATCATTTGCACAGTAGAAAACCTCGACCCAATGGGGGTTCATACCGGAGATTCCATTACCGTTGCCCCGGCTATGACGCTCAGTGATACCTCTTTTCAAGATATGCGCAACAAAGCCATTCTAATGATGCGCTCGCTGGGTAATTTTACTGGAGGTTGTAATGTGCAATTTGCCCAGAATCCAGAAACAGAAGAACTGATTGCTGTGGAAATTAATCCGAGGGTGAGTCGCTCATCTGCCCTGGCTTCTAAGGCAACCGGCTACCCTATTGCCAAGATTGCCGCAAAACTCGCCATCGGCTACACGCTGGATGAACTGAAAAACCAAATCACTCAAACCACATCTGCCTACTTTGAGCCGGCCTTGGATTATGTAATTGTAAAA
This sequence comes from uncultured Bacteroidota bacterium, assembly GCA_903899675.1. Classification (GTDB taxonomy): domain Bacteria; phylum Bacteroidota; class Bacteroidia; order Chitinophagales; family Chitinophagaceae; genus Sediminibacterium. Next base: position 1,683 of record CAIUKP010000094.1, read on the forward strand.
ATCCCCCGCTGGAATTTCGATAAATTTAAAGGAGCCAACGATACATTAGGCCTGCAAATGAAAAGTGTGGGAGAAGTAATGGCCATTGGAAGAAGTTTTACCGAAGCCATACAGAAAGCTTGTCAGAGCCTAGAAAATGAAGCAATAGGCTTGGGCTATTATGGCAAAAGTTTAATGAAAAATGAGGATTTAACGGAATACATCAAAACACCCAAATGGGATAGGATTTTCCGAATAAAAGATGCTTTGATGCAGGGTACCACCGTAAAATCAATCGTGCAGGCTACTGGAATTGACCGCTGGTTTGTTTATCAAATTCAACAAATCTGTAAAATCGAAAAGGAATTGGCCAAGTATACAATCGACACTTTACCAGAAGAACTGCTGCGGGAAGCCAAAGTAAATGGTTTTGCAGACGTGCAGATTGCGAAAATTTTACATGGCGACTGTTCGGATGAAGATGTGCTGAATAAAAGAACCGCTTTGGGTATTCGCAGGGTTTATAAAATGGTAGACACCTGCAGTGCAGAATTTGAAGCAAAAACGCCTTATTTCTATAGCACATTTGAAGGATAAACGCCCATTTCTGCCAAAACGGAATACCTTTTCTTTTTGGCAACTGTAGGGACCGTTTTACCGTTGGGTATTATTTTACTAACCATGGATTTATAGTATTTTGCACTTATCAAATAACAGGCATGCGATTAAAAGACATACAAGTACAAAATGAAAAAGAAACCCGCGGTGGTTTCGGAGAAGGTATTTATGAAGCAGGCAAATCTAACAACCAGGTTGTGGTGCTAACAGCCGACCTGGCGGGATCCCTTAAACTCGGTCCCTTTATCAAAGATTTTCCCGATCGCTTTTTCCAATGCGGTATTGCAGAAGCCAATATGATGGGAATGGCAGCTGGATTAACTATTGGAGGTAAAATTCCTTATACCACTACATTTGCCAACTTCAGTACCGGAAGGGTGTACGACCAAATCAGACAAAGCATTGTATATAGCGGTAAAAACGTAAAAATTTGTGCGTCTCATGCAGGACTAACCTTAGGTGAAGACGGGGCTACTCATCAGATACTGGAAGATATCGGGTTGATGAAGATGTTACCGGGCATGACGGTTATCGTTCCCTGTGATTTTAACCAAACCAAAGCCGCCACCCAGGCAATTGCTAATTATGAAGGGCCTGTTTACCTGCGTTTCGGGCGCCCGAAATGGCCCAATTTTACCAGTGAAAACGGAGCTGATTTTGTAATTGGTAAAGCACAACTATTAAGTGAAGGAACGGATGTAACCCTGATTGCCTGCGGACACATGGTTTGGAAAGCCATTGAAGCCGGCAGAATATTAGAAGAAAAGGGATACAGTGTTGAACTGATCAATATCCATACCATTAAACCCCTAGATACGGAAGCGGTAATGCAATCAATACGCAAAACCGGTTGCGCAGTTACGATAGAAGAACACAATATTATAGGTGGATTGGGAGATTCAATTGCTCAAGCAGCGGCTGTTAATTTTCCGATACCGATTGAGTTTATTGGAACGAAAGATACTTTCGGTGAAAGTGGTAAACCAACAGAATTGCTTACTAAATATGGGTTAGATACCCCTTTTATAGTGGCAGCTTCCGAAAAAGTGATGGCAAGAAAATAATATTTTTTCTGATGTGTTGTACAAATAGGGCATAGAAATATCTAAGCGAAAATGTTCCAGATTACTTTTGTGCGAATGCCCCTTTGATTTTCTCATACACCAAAAAATGTTGAACAGCCATAAAATCGCCTCGGTAGGCAAGTCGGAATCCGCTGGCCGCTAATTCTCGATTCAATTGTTCAACAGTGGTTTTATGTAGTGGCTTAATTGCGATTGTGGGATCTTCCCCACGAAATTCAACCAATATCAACTTTCCGGTATCTCGCAAACAAGTATACAGAGATTGTAGCATTTCTCTTGGAAACGCTAACTCATGATATACATCCACCATCAGGGCAATATCTAATGATTGGGGCTGAAGCTGCAAAGAGGTTTCGGTACATGCCTTCACTTCTACCCGGGAATCTGCTAATTGATATTTTCGGTTCCGCAGAATATCCAACATACCTTCTTGAATATCTAGGGCATATACTTTGCCTTTAGGCACTTTTGCACTCAGCCGAAACGTATAATACCCACTTCCGGCACCCACATCGGCAATGATGCTATTGGGGGATGCCGGTATATGATCGATGGCCAAACTGGTATTTTCTTCTTCATCGCGGTTGTCGCGCTCTAACCAAAAACTTCCGGTTACCCCCATTACAGCAGCAATTTCTCGGCCGAAATAAAATTTGCCAATTCCATCACGGGTAGCTTTTTTATATACGTATGCAGTGTCCTGTGCGAAAATGGGATTCATTGCAGGCAAACACAATCCCAAAAATAAAAAGACAAAGATCCTCATTTACATATTTTCGGAAAGGTACAAATGAACCGGATAGTATTAGAGTTCGGAATGGGTTTTTGGCCGAATATAAATTAACCGCCATTGAATAACCGTAGCGATTGCCTGAATAGAACCCATTATAATAAATAAGGCATTAAATGAAACATAGTAAGCAATGGCTCCCCCTACCGCAATTGCGATTCCGGAAACCAGGTGAGAATGGCCCCCGGCAATGCTCCAAAAAAACACATCATCGGTTTGCTCCATTTCTTTAGCAAAAAGCGCATCCCATAAAGGCGAACTGATAGCTTCTGCTATGGCAAGGCCTATTTGCAGTAGCATCAGTTGATGACTATTCTGTACTAATAAATAGCAAAAAGTAAAAACGGTATTGAGGGCATAGCCTACAACCATGATTTCTTTCTTACGGGATGCATTCCGAAAAAGCTTTCCAAAAACTACATATAAAATGCCGGAAGTAATTAAAAATAAGGCCCAGGCGCTCGTTATATCCAATAAGTCGCCCCCAACCTTTTCGGCATATACAGCAAATAGAGGCCCTAATAACCCTTCGCCGAAAAACCAGCAGGCGGAAGCCAGTAGTAATAGTCGTTGGGTTACGTTCAATCGCATAGCTATCAATTCAATAAATTAGACGTGCAAAGTAGCTATTCGTTTACCTGAACTGAGCGAATTAACGAATCTTTAGATTTAAAAGAGACAATTAAAAATATTTTTCGAGGTAAGCAAAATGCGTTTGATAAATTTCCTGTTTGTGCTCCCGCATATATTTTAGAAACGAAGCTGCCACCGCCGTTAACTGCTTTTTCTGCAGCCATACCAGTCGCCACTGGGTGCGCAATGGGAATCCTTTTACGGGAATGATGGCAATTTTATTCAGATTTAATTCATCTCCCACACTTACTAAGGGTAACACAGAATAACCCAGTCCGGCAAGTACCGCTTGTTTAACCGCTTCATTAGAGCTGAGGGAGAGGCCAACGCGTGGACTGATGTTTGCTTTTTGAAAATACTGTTGCATGGTGTGTCGGGTACCCGATCCTTCTTCCCGGAAAATAAGCGGGAGTTCTTTAAACAAGGTGGCTCCGGCGGCTTCAGTGGTTGGCAGGGCATTTTCAGAAGCCCCAAATAAAAATAAGCGGTTCGGCATCAGAATTTCTTCATACAGGTCTATATCTGTTGGCAAAACAGTAATCAAGGCAAAATCAACTTCATTATTCCGCAACCCTTCTAGTACTGTATTTTTATTACTCACTTCCATCTCCAGTTCTACCTGATGATTTTCTGATAAAAATTTGCGCAGGAAATAGGGCATTATATATTTTCCAGTAGAAACGGTAGCTATCCGGAGTTTGCCCGATAAAATTCCCTGAAAGCGAAGTGATTGATCTTTAATGGCATCCACTTCGTTTAATACCCGATTGGCGATGCGTTCAATTTCTTTTCCAAAATCAGTGATGTATAATTTCCTACCTATCACTTCTGTTAGCGGAAGATCGAACTGATCTTGCAAATTTTTCAACTGTATCGAAACGGCCGGCTGCGTCATGTTTAGCTCACGGGCTGCAAGGGTAATGCTCTTTTTCTCAGTTACTACCAAAAAAACACGCAGCTGATGTAAAGTGAAGTTCATAAACAATATTTATTGCAAATATAATAACTATAAATAAAACTATATGGATTTATTGTTACAATTTTGCAACATGAATACAAAAAATCCAATTAAGATTACCATTGCCCCCGGGGATGGGATTGGTCCGGAAATCATGGAAGCCACCCTCCGGATTTTACATGCAGCTGGCGCAGCCATTGAAACTGAATCGATTGAGGTAGGTGAACGTGCTTATCTGAGTGGCATTTCTTCGGGAATTCCTGCGGCCGCTTGGGAAACCCTTCGCAGAAATAAAATTTTCTTAAATGGGCCGATTACCACCCCACAGGGAGGCGGATATAAGAGTTTAAATGTAACCATGCGGAAAGTATTGGGCCTGTATGCCAATATCCGTCCCTGCCAGTCGTACCACCCATTTGTTGCCACCAAGCACCCCATTATGGATGTGGTAATTGTTCGGGAGAATGAGGAAGATTTATATGCTGGAATTGAACATCAGCAAACCGACGAAGTAATTCAGTGTCTGAAGCTGATTTCTAAACCCGGCACAGAAAAAATTATCCGATATGCATTTGAATATGCCCGCACCTGCGGCAGAAAGAAAGTGAGTTGTTTTACCAAGGATAATATCATGAAATTAACCGACGGTTTATTTCATAAAACTTTTACTAAAATTGGAGTAGACTACCCCGAAATTGAACAGGAGCATTTGATTGTAGATATCGGCGCTGCAAGACTAGCAGATACCCCTGAACAATTTGATGTGATTGTTATGCCAAATTTATATGGAGATATTTTAAGTGATGTGGCAGCTCAAATTACCGGCTCGGTAGGCTTGGGGGGCAGCGTGAATATTGGCCATAATTTTGCCCTGTTCGAAGCGATTCATGGTTCTGCTCCGCAGATTGCCGGAAAGGATATTGCCAATCCATCGGGATTGTTGCTGGCTGCCATTCAAATGTTGCTGCATATAGAGCAGGAAAAGCCCGCATCCCTAATACAAAATGCCTGGCTGAAAACCATAGAAGATGGCATCCATACTTCAGACATCTTTCATCCCAATATCTCCCGAGAGCAGGTAGGCACCCGTGCATTCGCAGATGCAATCATTAGCAGACTGGGTAAACAACCTTCTCAGTTAAAGCCGGTTGCATTTCAGCAGGGAATAAAGCAGGTGAAGCATCTATACATACCGGAAAAACCAGCTACCAAAAATTTAGTAGGTGTAGATCTGTTCATCAGTAATACCAATAGAAATGCATCAGATCTGGCAGGTAATTTGAAAAAGAGTACACTGCAAAAATTGAACCTTAAAATGATTACTAACCGGGGTACCAAAGTATGGCCCGAAGGCTTTCCCGAAACTTTTTGTACCGACCATTGGAGGTGTCGCTTTACGGCTCCCGCGGAACAGCCGCTTTATTATAAAGATGTGCTCGACCTAATGGAACAAGTGAATCAACAGGGCCTGGAAATCATCAAAACCGAAAATTTATACACTTTCGATGGCATACCCGGTTTTACAGCAGCTCAAGGACAATAATTTTATCATCAACCAACCATTAAACTATGGAACTCTCAATTATCGACGGAAATTTTCCGAAACAAGATGCCGAAAGAATCGTGAAAGATATTTTTGCCGTAAAAATTCTATATCACCAAAATCGCATACAATCTAATCAACTTACTGTAGATGAGCGATTACGCTCCGAAACTCGTATTCAGGAGTTGGAGAACAATTTACAGAAACTACTCAATAAAATCAGGGCCTACCAAGAGCAGGAGTTGAGTATTCGTGCACATATCGAATTGAGTATCTTTGCCCCTATTACTCAATAGAGCGAACAGAATGGCGTAAAAAATGTTGTAGTTTTGCATGGGAGAAACCACCATTGTAAAGTGGCGTAAACCCTATTCATTAATAAAAATTCATGGCCAATTATCATCAATCTGCAGGGAAGGTATTTAGGTCGATGCTTAGTTTGCTGAAACCAGACAGAAAGGATATCAGCGCAATTTACTTCTACGCTATATTGGCGGGACTGGTTCAGTTGTCGTTACCCCTGGGTATCCAAAGTATCATCAACTTCGTGTTGGCGGGAACAATTTCTACCTCTATTGTGGTGCTGATTGTATTAGTAGTAGGAGGAACGCTATTGGGAGGACTCCTTCAGGTTAGGCAATTACAGCTGATTGAAAAGCTAAAACAAAAAATATTTGTCAGGTACTCACTGGAATTTGCCGATCGCATTCCTCAATTGAATGTAGAAAAGCTGGATAAATATCACCTGCCCGAGTTAATCAACCGCTTTTTCGAAGTGCCTTCTTTTCAAAAAGGAATCGAGAAAATCTTGTTAGACCTTCCAACTGCCGTTATTCAAATGGCGCTAGGATTACTATTATTATCATTTTACCACCCTGTGTTTATTGCTTTTGGGGCGATACTAATATTAGCGATTATTTTAATTATCCGCTTTACTGTGCAGCCCGGTTTTAGCGCAGCATTAGAAGCAAGCGATTATAAATATAAGGTGGCGGCTTGGTTACAGGAGCTGGCAAGAATGATTAAGTCATTTAAGTATACCCGCAACTGTGATATCCAAATTCAAAAAACCGATGAACTGGCTACTGGATACCTAGAAGCCAGAACCAGCTACTTTAAAATATTGCTTACACAGGCCTGGAGCCTGATAGGATTTAAAACCCTGATTACCGCAGGTATGCTGATTGTAGGGGCTACCTTGCTGGTAGATCAGGAAATTAATATCGGACAATTTATTGCTGCCGATCTGGTAATCATTACCATAATAGGATCTGTAGAAAAAATGCTGGTTAGTCTGGATGCTTTTTACGAAATGTTTACTTCTGTTGAAAAAATGAATACCATTATTGGCGCAGAAAAAGAAACAGAAGGTACAGCGGTTTTAAGCAATGATTCCGAAGGAATGAAAATTGAATTTGATAAAGTAAACTTCGCTTATCCAGATGGGAATACCATATTACATAACATTACTTTTTCCATCGAACCCGGACAGATAGCCCTATTAACCGGTAGTTCCGGATCTGGAAAATCAAGCTTATTCCGTTTATTAACAGGGGCATTTAAGTCATTTGATGGACAAATACTCATCGATGGATTGCCGATATCCAATTTTCGCCTCAGTTCGCTTAGGCAGCAAACGGGTGTTTTACTAAATCAGCAAGATATTTTCAGGGGAACCCTAATGGAAAACGTTACTATGGGGGATCCTTCTATTTCAATATCGGAGATTAAGGGAGTTGCTGAATATACCGGCCTGATTCCTTTTATACAATCTCAATCACAAGGTTTTGATACTTTACTAGATCCACTGGGTAAAAGACTATCTCAAAGTATCCGGCAAAGAATTTTACTAACCCGGTCTTTACTGGGAAAAAGCAGGCTATTACTGCTAGAAGAACCTTTTTTGCAACTTTCGGTAGATGAAAAAAAGTTGCTCATCCAATATATAAAAACAAAAAGAAAATCAACTGCCATAATCATTGCGAAAGTTCAGGATAATTCATTGTTTGATGTAGTGCTTACATTAGAGGATGGTAGGTTAGAAAAATAAACCAAACGAAATGCACCCGTTTATTTCTTCATCAATAGAATCATCGTTGGATAAAACCAAGTTGCGGTCGTACCGAACCATTTACCATATTGAAAAAACAAGCCGGATTAAAAAATGGGTAATCGGATCATTGCTAATCCTGCTAATTGTTCTATTACTTCCCTGGACCCAAAACATTCGGGCCAGCGGATCAGTTACCACCCTGCAACAAGATCAGCGTCCGCAAGAAGTGAACAGTATCATTGCAGGTAGTGTAGTAAAATGGTATGTAAGAGAAGGTGATTTTGTAAAAGAAGGAGACACGCTTTTACAGCTCGGGGAGGTAAAAACAGATTATTTCGACCCCCAATTGCTGAATAGAACACAGGAACAGGTAGATGCCAAACAAAAAAGTATTCTTAACTATAACAACAAAGCTGCTACCGCACAAACCCAGGTTACTGCGCTCAAAAACGGATTGGCACTCAAATTGAATTCAATAGATAATAAACTTCAACAACAATTTTTAAAAGTTGCCAGCGACAGCAACGACCTGATTGCAGCTCAAAATGAGTTGAACATCTATCGCCGGCAACTGGAAGCAGGTAAAATCATGTATGATAGCGGAAGTATTGCATTAATTGAGCTGGAAAAAAGAAGAGCCAATTTTCAAAATGGACAAGCCAAGAAAATAAGCATAGAAAATAAATTCCTGCAGAACAAACAGGAAATAGCTAATCTTCAAATAGAGAAGAGAAGCGCTTTACAGGAATATACCGACAAAATTGCCAAGGCTGAAGGCGAAACTTTTAGTGCTATTTCTGATGCAGCGGGAACGGAGGCAGAGGTTGCCAAATTGCGAAATCTATTCGCCAATTACGATGCCAGAAATAAATTATACTATGTGCGCGCACCACAGAACGGTCAGATTACCAAAGCAAAAAAAGCCGGTATTGGAGAGATGATGAAGGAAGGTGACGTGCTGGTTGAAATTGTTCCCGATGAGGTTGAGCATGCTGTTCAACTGTATATAGACCCCATGGATCTTCCCCTGATTTCAAAAGGCCAAAAAGTTCGGTTTATTTTTGATGGTTTCCCCGCCATCGTATTCAGTGGATGGCCTAAAGGCAGTATAGGAACATTTGGAGGAAAAGTGGCAGCCATCGAAACCAATGTTAGCCCCAACGGTAAGTTTAGAGTACTGATTAAAGAAGATGACCCCAACCGTCCTTGGCCCAAACAACTTCGAATGGGAGGAGGAGCTAAAGGAATTGCTCTTTTAAAAGATGTGCAAGTATATTATGAACTCTGGCGACTCATCAACGGGTTCCCTCCGGAATATTATCAATCGGAAATCAATTCCAACAATGGTAGTAAGAAAAAATAAGTTGGTCGGATTGCTGTTGATATGCTTTTTTACAATCAATGTAAAAGCCCAAACTACGCATGCATCAGAAGTATTGAGTGTGCAAACGGTAATTGAGTGGGTTAGAACCAATCACCCGATTGCAAAGCAGGCAAACTTGCTAACCGAAAAAGCCGATGCAGAACTTACTGCCACCCGAGGATCATTTGACCCAACCTTCAACTGGGAAGCCAGCAGAAAAACCTATGATGGGAAAAATTATTACCAATATTCAAATCCCGAATTACAATTTCCAACTGCTTCCCCAATCACCATCAAAACAGGGCTGGAAAATAATCGCGGATTATATGCCAATCCTGAAGTAAGCGGTGGAAAATCGAGCTACCTCGGCGTTGAAGTACCACTCGGAAATGGATTATTGATAGATAAAAGAAGGGCAGCCCTGCAACAAGCTAAACTAATGCAAACCCAGAGCCGGCAAGAAAGGCTGATGCAACTGAATGATTTGCTATTGGATGCCTATGCTGCTTATTGGCGATGGGCTGGTGCTTGGGAAATCAATCAGTTATTATTGCAGTTTTCGGATAATGCTGCTAAACGTTTTCGATTAGTAAAAATAAATTGGCAAAATGGCGACCGCGCTGCAATGGATACCCTAGAGGCCAATGCCCAACTACAACAGATTTTGTTGCTTCAGTCCGAAGCAGCTATGAAATTGACAAATACAGGCATTGAACTATCATTTTTTTTATGGGAAGCCAATGAACAACCTTTTCGACTTCCCGAAAATGTTCGCCCCGATGCAAATGAGTTCAGAAGCAAACCTACTTCCAGCCCCCTAGAAGAACTGTTGGCCTCCGCCATGAATTCGAATCCACAATTACGGTCAGCAGCATTGAAAGTAAATAGTATGGAAATTGATAAAAAACTCAAGTTCCAGTCGATGTTGCCTTACCTCAGTGTAAAAGCCAATATTCTGAATGCAGACTATTCTATATTTAAAGGATGGGATAATAATTTTATTCCCAACAATAACAAATGGGGGGTAACTTTTAACATGCCTCTCTTTTTACGTCAGGGAAGGGGAGAGTATAAAAGAGCTCAAATAAAGCTGAAAGAATCTACCTTGGAACTTTCTGCCAAACGTTGGCAAACTGAAAATAAAATTCGCTATTACTATACCGAATATAGCCGACTGCAAGATCAGTTACAATTAACTGATCAGGTGCAAAATAATTATCGCCAACTGCTGAAAAATGAAGAACTGAGATTCAATCAGGGAGAAAGTAGTTTGTTTCTGATCAATAGCCGAGAAATGAAGTGGCTCGAATCTTTACAAAAACAAACCGAACTCCGCGCAAAGTTTCTTACCGCTGCCTACCAGCTACAATGGGCTACCGGAAGCCTCCGATGATGGAGGTAAATTTATTGCCGAGCCTACTTTTTTCTTAAATTTACCGCGGCAAAGCATACTAGTATCCTTTCAAAAGCCAACTTAGCTCAGCTGGTAGAGCATTTCATTCGTAATGAAAGGGTCGTCGGTTCGAATCCGATAGTTGGCTCATTGAAAGAGCGTTATTGAAGATTAGCTCGATAGCGTGAATGAAACCTTCTCTAAACGCACCAACACTTTACCTCATGTTTTATTACCGTTTCATAAAGGCGAAAAATTATATTCAATCAATCACTTGCGCTACCGAGATTATAGATATGAGAAATTATTGCTGGATAGTGATTGTTTCCCTATTCATTTTTTCTGCAAATGCTACTGCCCAATCCGGCACCTACTCCGATTCCATTAATCGCTGGCATCAGCAAAGAATTGAAGATTTAAGAGCCCCGGATGGTTGGGTAAATTTGGTGGGACTCTTTTGGTTGCAGCCGGGGATAAACAGACTGGGCAGCAGCACCAACAATGAACTCATGATAACCCATCCCAATATGCCTAAACTGGCAGGTTATTTTGAGTGGATAAACCAAGATGTATATTGGGTTACAGAACCGGGAATTGCGATTACCGAAAATGGTGTACCAGTTAACAAGCTGCTGGCATATACCCGAGAGCTGAAAAGTATTCCGCAACTTGCCCTACAAGATTTGCGATTTACGATAATCATTCGTGGAGATAAAATTGGCGTACGAATGCGAGATCTACACTCGCCCGCATTGGATTCGTTTCATACCATCGCTCGCTTCCCCGTAAACCGCAGCTGGAAAATAAAAGCCTATTTTGAACCCAGGGAGTCTAGAAAAATTGAGATTCTGAATGTGTTAGGGCAAGTAAACCGAGAAAACTCACCTGGAAAGCTTGTTTTTAACTATCAACAAAAGACCTATCGGCTCGATGTTCTAGAAGAAGGCGACCAGTGGTTTATCTTATTTGCTGATGCTACCAGCGGAAAAACCACTTATCCAACCGGACGGTTTTTATACATCCCCAAAAAGAAGCTAGGAGAAGAAATATACATCGATTTCAACCATGCGTTCAATCCACCCTGTGCTTTTACCCCCTATGCTACTTGCCCACTTCCCCCACCCCAAAACCGACTTCCCTTTTCGGTAAATGCGGGAGAACAATACCAACATGATGCAAAAAAATAAAAAACAAATCGATGTAATTGGTAAGGTTTTGCAAGCCCTTTATGAGCATGACACGGATTCATTGTTTGTAATGAGTTTGATGCATCAATATGAGGAAAGAGGCAGCTTAAGCAAAAAACAACTAGAGGGCCTTTGTGCAAAAGCGAGGAAAGTAGAAAGTTTTCCGGCAGGCTGGATAGGCACTATTGAAGCCATAATACTTAAAATGCCCACCAGATATAAATCTGCCCCGGAAAAGAATACCCCGGTTTTTCAAAAAAATGAGGAAGCTACTGAACTGATTACTGCGATTTTACAAAGTTATCCGCAACACAAAAGGGTATTGTTTTTACAGGCTAAAAATAATAATCACGAGCCATTTGCTGCCACCGAGCTGGATGAATTGAGAAAATTTTACCAGCTGTTATTAAAGAAAAAGGCGTAACTTACTGATATGAATGCAGGTAAACTTTTATTGGCATATCTATTAACATCCGTTGTGTTTTTTGCCATCGATTTAACCTGGCTGGGGGTAATTGCTAAAAACTTGTATCGGAAATACCTAGGTGGGTTTTTGAGTGATACGGTAAACTGGACGGCCGCTTTTGTTTTTTATGCCTTATTTATCGTTGGCATATTTATTTTTTCAATATTGCCTGCAGTTGAGAAAAATAGTTTTTCGCATGCCGTTATTATGGGTGCGTTGTTCGGATTTTTTACCTATGCTACTTATGACCTTACCAACTTGGCTACTTTAAAAAACTGGCCACTTACCATCGTTTATATCGACATTATCTGGGGAACCATTTTAACCGGACTGGTGGCTGCCGCAGGCTATTGGATTACCAAGAAAATCCTTGCCTGATGGGGCAGGTACTATTACAGTGCGCAGGGTTAATTTTCATTTACCAAACTTGCTTGTTTATAGTTTCCCTAATTTATAAGCGAAACGATGTAGCAGATATCGGCTGGGGGGGAGGCTTTATAGCAATTGGGATATTTTTATTGGTCTGCTTTCCCGCTGCATTGCAATACTGGATGGTTTACTTGCTAACTTTTATATGGGGCATACGCTTATCGGTTTATTTGTTTTTCAGAAATCGAGGTAAGGTAGAAGATTTCAGGTACCGAGCCTGGAGAGAAGCCTGGGGTAAGCATTTTTACCTGCGCAGTTATTTGCAGGTATTTTTATTGCAAGGATTTTTTATGTGGCTGATTAGTATGCCCCTTCAGATAGCAGCCATTGCCAACCCAATCGAGGGTTCTTTAGCCGGTTTGCTGGGTTTGGTAATATGGCTAGTTGGATTTTATTTTCAGGCTGCAGGGGATGCGCAATTACTTGCGTTTAGTAAAACAAAACAACCCGGAGCAATTATGCAAACGGGATTATGGAGGTATTCTCGCCATCCGAATTATTTGGGTGAGATATTGATGTGGTGGGGCATAGGAATTATAGTATTTCCACTTCCATTGGGCTGGTTGGGATTATTAGGGCCACTAACCATTACCTGGTTATTGATGAGTGTTTCCGGAGTTCCTATGCTGGAAAAAAAATATCGGAATGATACTGCCTACCAGCAATATAAGTTACAAACGCCCGCACTCTTTCCCGATATATGGAAGATAGTAGCGAAAAAGAAATAGCAATACACAAAGCCTTGCCGGATTTTTACTTATTTTAGCTTACCCTATTTTATTAACGATTAATCTACGCCCTATGTCTATCTCCCGCAGAAAATTTCTTCAGCAAACTGCTTTGTTAACAGCAGGTAGTTCATTAGTAAGTTCTTCCCTTTTTGCCCGCCCCGCAAATTCACCTCTGGTAGGGATTCAACTCTACTCTGTTCGGGCTGATATGATGGCTAACCCGGTTGCAACATTAAAGGCGCTGTCTTCCATGGGCTATAAGTATGTAGAGCATGCCAATTATGTAAAACGCCAGTTTTATGGTTATAATGCCAAAGACTTTAAAAATTTATTATCCGATTTGGGTTTAGAAATGCGCAGTGGCCATACCGTAATGGGCAAAGAACACTGGAATAGTTCGAAGAACGATTTCAGCGATAGCTGGAAGTACACCATAGAAGATGCGGCAACGGTAGGTCAGGAATTTGTAATCAGTCCCTGGCTCGACAATTCCATGCGCAAAACAGAGGATGATCTGAAACGTTACATGAATGTGTTTAATGAGTGTGGCAGACTGTGCCAGAAGTGGAATATGAAATTCGGTTACCATAACCATGATTTTGAGTTTACCGAAAAAATGGGTAAGGGAACTTTATATGAAGCCATCTTAGAATATACCGACCCCGAACTGGTGATTCAGCAATTAGATACCGGTAACATGCATGGAACCGGGGCTGAGGCATTTTCAATTGTGAAAAAATTTCCAGGAAGGTTTATCTCTCTGCACATAAAAGATGAGATTGCAGCAGCAGGTAAAGGAGAAATGGGTCATAATTTTGAAAGTACGTTGCTGGGCGTAGGAGTAGTTCCGGTGAAAGATATTTTAGCCTATTGCAATGAACATGGAACCCGACATATCATTATTGAGCAAGAATCATATCAGCAAAAAACGCCGCTGGAATCTTGCAAAATAAATATCGCAACACTCAAAAGTTGGGGCTATTAATGAGCTAGTTCACTGGAATAGATGCCGTTTTCTATTGCATATGTTATAATTCCAGCCACACTCTTTGCTCCAATTTTGTCCATAATTCGGGTTCGATGACCTTCAACGGTTCGTTTACTCAGGTTCAGGGTATAGGCAATGGCTTTACTGGTATATTCTTCACATATTAGCCGGATGATTTCTTTTTCTCTGCCCGATAAATGAATGGGTTCTTTAGAACCAACCCGTAATTGTTTGGAAATTATCTCCGTTAGTTTTTCAGTAGCTACCTTACAGAAATAGGGTTTATGCTGATGAAGCGTGCGAATGGCTTCCACTATTTCCTCGGCATCGGAACTTTTTAAAATATAGCCCAATGCCCCTGCATCTACCATATTGATGATATGTTGTTGCGAGGCATGAACCGATAAAATTAAAATTCGGCTAGATGGGTTGTATTTACAAATATCTGCTGCCGCTTCAATGCCAGTCTTCCGGGGCATATCAATATCGGTAACCACCACATCCGGAGCTAGGCTTCTAACCATTTCTACTAAATCGTCCCCATTATTGGCTTCACCAACCACTTTACAATCGGGAAAATTACTTAAATACGAACGTAACCCAGTACGAAAAACAGCGTGGTCATCTGCAATTACAATTCTGATAGGCACTTTCTGTATGGTCATGGTAGGTAATTTGATTAGGTATTTCTGCACCACTGCTACTGCTAAATTAAAGAATGGCGAAACGTATTTATACCGTTAAAACACCTAATTTTTAAGTTAATTATACTTGATTAAAGTAGTTTCTATTTTAAAAAATAAGCCTCAGAAAAAATCGGTTTCTTATAAAAGCACCAGCCCCAGCTATTTTCCAGTTTTTTATTTCGCATTTATGTGAACAAGTACAAGATAAATGTGGAGTATTAATTACAGGTATGTATAACTGCGATTGAAGAATTATTGGAACTTTATAAAGCTTTATTAATTCCTTATTTATGAGCTCTTTACCTGTTAATGCTTCTTATAATAAATTGCAGGCATTTTCGGTTGCGGAGGTTTGGCAAAATTCCGTAACAAGAGAAAATTCATTACACGCTGCCCAGTCATTTTCCCCTAATCAGGTGATCTGTTCTTTTACTGCCGCAACCACCCTTTCGCATCCAACCTACCTAACTGTTCAAACAGCTCTTCATTCGCATATAACGCTCAGTCCCTTTTATTTACAATATATCAATCATAGTTGCGCCCCGAATGTATTTTTCGACACTAAGGATATGCAATTAATTTCCCTTACCGCTATTCAACCTGGGGATGAGCTAACATATTTTTATCCCTCCACCGAATGGGATTTGCAACAACCCTTCAGCTGTCACTGTAGTGCCAAGAATTGTCTTAATATAATAAAAGGTGCTGCATATCTTTCACCCATGCAATTGAAAAAATACCGGCTTTCCAACTTCATATTGGAACAACTCAAATTGCATGTTAGGAAAAAATTATGAACCATCCTCCGCTTTCACTTCCCGCCCCGCCTGCAAAATTGCAATGGAAAATATGGGTATTAGCCCCGCACCTAGAAAGTATAGATGAGCACATCGACTACTATTACGACTTTTCTCAAAGCATTGCCGAATACACCCAAGTTTTTAATCAACTGCAACTAGTATGGCAATGGCAACCGATAACACTTAACAACTACGCCACCATCTTAAAGGAGATAGTGGAAAATGAGAAGCTATCTCAACACCTACCTATATTCCTTAACCTGTGCGACGGAGATGAAATTAATGGAACTCCTGGCATTTCTGTAGTAAACTGGTTAGCAGCAAATCGATGCATCTATAGCGGAGCGGATGCGCATTTTTACCACATTACCACTTCTAAAATTCCTATGAAACTGGCATTTGATGCTGCTGGAGTTAACACACCTGCCTGGAAAATTATTAAAGATCCCGAACAAGATATCAGCGACTTATTTACCCAACTGGGTTCTCCTATTATTCTTAAGCCGGCTATATCAGGGGGTAGTATGGGCGTTGGGGTAAAAAATGTGGTATCCACCTTGGAGGAAGCTTCTGAGCAAATTAAAAAAATGTTCGCCGGCTATCGGGGCTGGAACCTGGCATCCGATGGAATTATTGCGGAAGCCTTCATCGCAGGTCCCGAATATACCACCTTGATCTCGGGCTCTACTGCTCCCCATTCTACTGCTAAAATATATACCCCGGTTGAACGGGTTTTTCATACCTCCCTTAGTGAGCAGGAAAAGTTTTTATCCTTCGACCGGCTTTGGGAAATTTATGAAGAAGAAACCCCCATGCCACAATCGGAAGATTTTTATCAGTATGCCATGCCACCATCCGAACGGGTAAAAGCCATTCAGGATATTAGTCTGCAAGCCTATGAAGCAGTTGGAGGCATGGGATATACCCGGGCAGATATTCGCATGGATGCTGCTACCGAACAATTATATGTGCTGGAAGTAAATGCACAATGTGGATTGAGTGAAGATGAAAACTATACTTCTATTGGAGCCATTCTTCGAGTAAACCAAACCTCCTTTGCACAGCTCATATGGGAAGTATTGCAGGATGCTCTGCAAAGAAGAAACTATCCAGATTCCACTTATACTATTCAGAAATCATCCGACGTTCGCTTATGAAAATTTGTGTTTTACAACCTGATTATAGCACCAGCTCGGTAGATTATAAAGACTACGATCCTCCGCGCGACCTTTCCCGATGGCTGCCAAATGATGAGGTTACCCATATTTTTCTCAATAAACTCAGTACCTATCAGCAACTAAAATCGCTGCAATACGAAGGCTATGATATTTTTATCAACCTCTGCGAAGGTTATCTGGAATGGACCGTACCTTCTATTGATGTGATCCATTGTTTAGACTTACTCAATCTTCCCTATACCGGCCCGAGTGCCCTTCTGTATGATCCTCCCAAAACCCTGATGAAATATGTGGCTTTTTGTGAGGGCGTTGCTACGCCGGATTATGTATTACTGTTGCCTACCGATGAGCCAGCCAAACAAGTGAGTAAGCTGAGTTATCCCTTATTTGTTAAACCCGCCAAAGCAGGTGATAGTTTGGGCATCAATCATCAATCGCGGGTAGAGAATCTTAGTGAACTAG
>CAIUKP010000095.1 GCA_903899675.1 uncultured Bacteroidota bacterium
AAAGATTCCAACAAATATTGAAGGGTAAGTGTGTAGCAAAACTAATGACTGGTAGCATGTTCTGGAAACAATTCCCACTCCTTCAGCAAAGGATGTTGATGTTCCTTTTTCGCAATAGCTTCTATCTTGCGGATTATTTGTGGAAAGCGGCTTGCAATATTTTCCCCTTCAGCAGGATCCTTATCTAAATCAAATAACATCCAAGGCTGGATTGGATTTTTTCGAATATCTTTTTTTATACCCTTCCATTTACCCATCCGAACTGCCAATTGTCCGCCCGTTTCAGGAAATTCAAAATATATATAGGCGTGTTGTTCTTGTGCGGCACTGTTTCCAAGTAAAGTAGGTAGTATAGATATGCCATCGGTTGCCGGAATTGATTGCTTCGTTAACGCTGCAAAAGTTGCCATCCAGTCGTATTGAACCGAAATATGATTCGTCACAGTTGCCGAAGGAATATGTCCGGGCCATCGGGCAATCATGGGTACGCGGATACCCCCTTCGAATAATTCTCCTTTGGTTCCCTTTAACGGACCATTACTATTGAAAAAAGGCGTATTGGCTCCGCCAACATCAAAAGTGGCACCATTGTCACTGGAAAAAATTACCAGTGTATTGCTATCCAATTTTCGGTCAGCCAACAACCCGAGTATCTTTCCCACTTGAGCATCTAAATAGGTAATCATGGCCGCATAGGCAGATAGGGGATAT
Source organism: uncultured Bacteroidota bacterium (assembly GCA_903899675.1). Taxonomy (GTDB): domain Bacteria; phylum Bacteroidota; class Bacteroidia; order Chitinophagales; family Chitinophagaceae; genus Sediminibacterium. Next base: position 712 of record CAIUKP010000095.1, read on the forward strand.
CGTTGGGGGGCATAGCCCTTTTGCCCATAATAAGGATGCTCCTCAAAAACCCCTTCGTATAATTTGCGCAACGAATCGGGTATCTGCAATGAGAGATGCGGCAATGTGTAAGGCAGATATAAAAAGAAGGGTTCCTTGGCATGCTGCTCAATAAATCCCATCGCCTTTTCGGTTAGTTTATCGGGGGCATATGTTTTCTGCTGATAATAAGCAAAGGCACTGTCGGTAGCTGCGGTGCTATCAATACGGCGATGCACAGTTATTTCCTCGTTATCCAAATTGTCTTGCTTACCATTATACCATAAATGAGTAGGATAGTAATTATGAGCTTGCTTTTGATCGAGGTATCCATAGGCAACATCAAAGCCCTGGTTATTAGGATTGCCGGAATTGTTGTGCATACCCAATCCCCATTTGCCGATTATTGCCGTAGCATACCCGGCCTTCTTAAGTAAGTGAGCCATTGTAAAAGTACCTGCTGGCAGAGGCATTTGTCCGCGCTCAGTGGAATCAGCAAATCCACCCAACTCAAAATTTCCACGAATGGCAGCATGCCCCGAATGTTTGCCGGTTAATAGCATACATCGGGAGGGGGCACAAACCGGTGCTCCGGCATAATGCTGCGTAAAACGAATACCTGCTGCTGCGAGCTGATCGAGATTAGGGGTTTTTATTTTTTGCTGTCCGTAGGAGCCTAATTCGCCATACCCCAAATCATCCGCATAAATAAAAACAATATTCGGTGATTGCTGAGCAATTACACCAGATGCTATCAGGGAAATACAAAGTGCAAGCAGCCCATTCCGAAAAAAATGTAGTAAAATCACCAAGTGGGTTTATTACATTGAAAATACATGATTTGGGGAGATGGATAAAATAAAACAGCCGGTACAAAAATGTACCGGCTGCTTATAGAAAAATAAGTACTAAGATTAGTTGGTATATCCAGGATTCTGAACCATTTTAGGGTTAGCCTGAATTTCACTATTAGGGATAGGCAATAAAAAGCGGAAGTTTCCACCAGAAAGCGTTATCGTTCCTCCGGGAGGAGCATCGGCAGCAATTCTTTCTACGGGCAGGTTTCTTCTCTTCAGATCCCAGAAACGATGTCCTTCATAAGGAAGTTCCTTAAAGCGCTCCAAATAAATAGCAGTAATTAATTCGTCTTTACTGGCAAAAGTAGCATTGGTATACCCACTGATACGAGCACCGCGTAGGGTATTCAAATCCAGTGCTGCGCCAGCTAAATCTCCTGACTCAGCTTTTGCTTCGGCACTGATCAAATACATTTCACCGGTTCTGTATACTTTGGCATCGGCTACATTTTCTGTAGGAGTTCCGTAAGCACCACCAGCATATTTTCCAATCAAACGAGTACCTCTAGCGGGGGCCAGTAACAATTCATTTCTAAAATAAGCAGCGAAACGAATATCATTGGTTTGGTCGTAGGTATTCCATAATTTATCAGAAGGTCTCCAAGTAACTGTTCCAATATTAGCACTGCTAGCAGAAGTACCTCTCCACAATGAACCAATTCTGGTTCCGATAGAAGAAGTTCTGCTTAATTTGAATGCAACTTCTGCACTGCTGGCATCCGTCCAGATTTGTCCAAACTGAGTAGGAGTAGCCAAAGGCAATCCGGCAATATATTCAGCAGTAAATGTTCTAGCGTCGGGCCATTCTTTTAAATAAAGAGCGATACGAGCTTGTAAGCCAGTTGCTGCAAAACGAGAAGCACGATAAATATCTGTATTCGTTGCAGGCAACAGAGTTTTAGCTTCTGTTACATCTGCTTTCAATTTTACAAAATAAGGTGCTACGGTAATGCGCTCTTGAGGATCCAAAGAAGGGGTAGTCATATATGCAAGTGCCAAATCGGTTCCCACTGCGCTATTGCAGTAGTATCGATATAGTTCGAAATGACAAAATGCACGCAGGAATAATGCTTCTCCTCTCAAACGTATACGAAGGGCATCGTCGGCAGCTCCGGTAGAAGTGGCTTTTGGTAAAGCAACTAATACTCGGTTTACACGATCAATGATACGATAGTACAATGGGAATGCAGTGAAGTTATCACGCAAACCGATATCAGTAGAACCATATTGCCATTCGTGGGTAGTACCGGCGTTGTAAAACTCGGCTACTTTTACTTCGTCGGCAAGGGTACTGTTTAACAGAATGCCCATTTCAACGTTCATGGCAGCATAGGCACCGATAATACCTTGTTGATTATTTTGAACCGTCAACAATGCAATGTCACCGCCGATGAAATCAGTTTCCTTCACATCGATTACTTTTTTGCAAGAAGCAAAAACAGTAATGGCGAGGAAAGAGCCGATGATTAATTGATTAAATTTCATGGTATATTTTTTTTATGCTTATTAGAAATTGATATCTAAGCCGGCCACAAACATGGTTGGGTTAGGATATTCATTGAGACTGATGTTGTTATTGTCTTCCGGATCAAGACCTCTCCATGGGCTCCAGATTGCGAGGTTTTGTGCCTGAACATAGAAGCGAGCATTCTTGATTAACAGGGTTCCGTTATTGGATCTGATTTCAGGAATTGCATACGAGATATTCAGGTTACGGAAACGCAAGAACTTGGCATCTTCCAAATCAGAAGAAGTAAATCCTCTGTCGTAAGCAGAACTTTGATACAATTTGTTATCACCCGGTTTAGTCCACTGCATATCTATTAACTCTCTAGATCCACGAACCGCCCCCTGATAACCAGGTGTACCTCTGGTAATCCAGTTACGGGTGTTATTACTTCTAACCACGTCAAACTGGTAAGAAAGCAAGGCACTAACAGTAATCGCTCTGAATCGAACGGCGAAGTCAAATCCACCCTGATGCTTCGGTAAGTATGTGCCGAATTTAGCAAACTGACCGGCTTTAGAAACATCAAAGGTTGTTTTACCATCCTGTGTTTCGAAAATAGGCTGACCAGTTGCAGGATCAGCTCCCAAGTAGTTATAAGTATAGTGTGAGCCATATGGTAAGCCCTTACGGATTACAAAGGTTCCCAGGAAATACTCATTAACCAATCCTAAATCTTCAATATTGTTGGTATTGATTGAGTGGTTTAATCCAATCGTTAAGCCAAAGTTCTTTTTACGAATGATTTCGGCTTTGGCTAAAAATTCAATCCCTTTGTTTCTCATCACACCTGCGTTAATATTCAAACTGCTGAAACCGGTGGTTCCAGAAAGCGGCTGACTAACAAACAGGTCAACTGTTTTCTCATCATATACATCTACTGATAACGTAGCTCTGTTCTGCCAGAAACCGAAATCAAATCCCCAGTTTAACTTTTGAATTTTTTCAATTCGAAGATTAGGATTTCCCGGAGTAGTTGGAGCTAAACCTGTGATGGAAGAACCTGCATAAGAAGTAGTACCAAACTGTGGCACCTGTGGTCCCTGATAGTTAGGTACACCATATCCATAACTACCCGTTGGGATAGATCCGATATTAGGAACGATACCATAACTTACCCGAGCTTTTAACTCACTGAATATTTTCTGATTACGCATGAATTTTTCATTCATTACATTCCAGATTGCACCGGCAGACCAGGTAGTGATTTCTCTGTTTTCTTCGTTCACAATTCTAGAAGTACCATCCCTACGAATGTTACCATTTATAGAGTAACGATTATCGTAATTATACTTCAGCGTGGCAAAGTAAGAACGGATACCATATCCACTTTTTGCACTGGCAGCATATTGAGGAACCGTGGTTGCTCCATTGGTAGGCAGGTTTCCTGCACCCTGTCCAGTTTCTGTAAGGCGGGGATCGAGGTTATATACGGTGAATCCCATACCTCTGTCGTAAGCACGTAAGGTTTCAAAATAAGCACCGGCTTCTAATTCATGCTTATTACCAAATCGCTTCAGGTAGTTCAAACTAGAGGTATTGATAAACTGAGAATAGATACCATAGGTCTCTGATGCAATACCAGACTGGAATGATTGTAATGTTCCAATGTATGAGTTTGGATTAACGTACCGCTGAGAGTAGTTGCTGGAAACATCCAAACCAAATGTATTTTTAAAGGAGAAATCCTGCGTAAACTTATATTGTATTACAGCGCCAGCATTTACTTTAATCTGGTCAACATTTCTTTTAGAGTTTTGAATACCCTCTAACAGGTTAGCAACCTGCTTTAAAGCCAAACTGGTGCTAGCACCGAAATTCAAAGAACCATCGGCTTTGTAGGGATTTTCATAGGTTTTTGCACGATACGTCATCTGGAATGGATTACGGGGACTATTTCCCAATAATTCTCCTTCTGATAATTTGGTTTTAGAATACCCGAATGTACTGTTCAAAGAAACGTACAATTTATTATTTACATTATGGTCTAAGTTGAAGCGCAGGTTATAACGACGCAACTGAGAACCTAAGTCGATACCTTCCTGATTGAAATAGCTTCCGGAGATATAATACTTGGTTTTATCATTACCACCATTCATCACTAACTCATGGGTTTGAGACAATCCCTGACGGAAAAAGACATTAGCATAGTTAATATCGATTTGACTGATACTGTCGAACATAAATTGCTTACGATCGGCAGTCATACCTGTAGGAATCACTGGATTTTTAGGAGAGTAATTCCATCCTGGAGTTCCGGCTAATTTTTCTCTCTCTTCATAGGCTATCATTTCCTTAGTACTCATCAGGTTCATGCGAGTAAAGTTGGGGCGCTGGGTAAAACCAAACTGAGTTCTGTACTGGAAGTTGGTTTGACCAGCCTTACCTCTTTTTGTAGTAATTACAATAACACCCGTACCACCGCGAGCACCATACAGCGCAGCAGCATTGGCATCTTTTAATACAGTGATTGACTCGAAATCATCGGGGTTGATGGTTTGCATGTCGAAAGCAGGAAGCGGAACTCCATCTAATACATACAATGGCTGAGCACCCGCTCCAACGATGGATTTAATTCCACGAATCACAATATTAGCACTGGAACCGGGTTGACCAGAACCAGAGTTAACCAACATACCGGGTACACGACCTTGTAAAGCTTGGTCAAAAGCTCCCACAGGAACCGTTTCAACTGCTTTACCGCTGATAGTAGTAGCGGCTCCCGCAAACTGAGATTTTTTCTCACGAGAGTAGCCTGTTACAACCACTGCATCCAATTCCTGACTGGAAGGATTCAGCGATACATTTACTGTGTTGGAACTACCCAACTTTACTTCTGATCTTTCATATCCAACGAACATCACCGAAACAGTGTTGGCCGTGGTATTTAATTTAAAACCTCCAGAAGCATCTGTAATGGTGTTCTTACCACCAGAACTTATCGTAACTCCTGAAAGGGGTTGGCCGGTTTTTATATCCACAACTTTTCCAGAAATGGACCGCCCCTGTGCCCATACCTGCACTACTGTGGCAAGCATTAGCAACATCATCAATAATGTTTTTCTCATAATCTAAGTTTTAGTTAAAGCGACGCGAATTTAATACGTAACATTGAATTAACAATCAATTATGAATTTGGTTTTCCATTTTATTTTGATTTTACCATTATTTCTAGCTTTTTTAGGCAAAACAGACCAAAAACATAAACATAATTTATGTGAAGGATTAAATAAATTCATAGAATTGAGCCATTACATTACTCTTTTATAATATTTTATAATGAAATAAATTCGCCTGGAAGGGCCCCAATATAACAAGGCCAAAGGAGAGTGGTTACCCAAACCCAACCTACTGTAAACAACGCAACCTAACAGCGTGTAATTATTCAACAATATTAAATACCCTGATCAACTTTCTAGAAGGACAAATACACAACGAACAATTGAATAGTATTAGTTATAACCACTAATCGAGTGGTTTTGTATCATAAGTGAATTTATACCAGCCAAAGATACTACAGCTATTAAAAATTGGTTGCCTCACAAAGATAAAAATTGGAAGCTATCGGATGGCAATAATAGCCGCGGATACAATTCCGGTGAAAGCACCTCCCGTTAGATACACTTACCGGGATTTACTTTAGCTTTTCTCCGAAACAGTATATAGGCAAGAATTGATGGGTATTCCCCTTATTTATGCGGCGAAAAACATCTTTCCCATTTATTTTTTGAAAAAAATACTAATCAACCCGATGCAACCCCTTATGGCCAAAAGCTTGGTGCAAGCGTCCTTTATCGAACATCTTTTCGTGATGCGAAATCACAATGGTAGCCACGCCATTACCGATAAAATTAGTAATCGCTCTGGCTTCCGACATAAATCGATCTACCCCTAACAAGAGTGCCAGTCCCTCAATCGGTATAACTTTTGTTGCGGTTAAAGTAGAGGCTAATATAATAAAGCCACTGCCCGTAACACCGGCAGCCCCCTTGGAGGTAACCATCAATATTCCAATGATGGTGATGATTTGGGAGAAATTCAGGTTGATATCAAATACCTGCGCCAGAAAAATCATGGCCATCGATAAATAAATAGAAGTACCATCCAGGTTAAATGAGTAGCCGGCAGGCACAACCAATCCTACCACCGATTTATGACATCCCATGGCTTCTAATTTTTCCATTAAGGATGGCAAGCCGGCTTCGGAAGAAGAAGTTCCTAGCACAATCAGCAACTCATTTTTTATGTACGCCAGAAAAGCAAGTATACTGATAGAATAATATTTGAGCAAGCTTCCCAGTACTAAAAAAATAAACAATGCCATGGTAAGATATACGCACAACATCAATTTACCCAAGGGCAGTAGGGATGCAACTCCATATTTTCCGATGGTAAAAGCCATTCCACCAAAAGCCCCCACCGGAGCGAGTTTCATAACCCAATGCAGTGCCTTGAACACATAAGAAGAGGCGATATAAAAGTAATGCAGCACTTGCTCTCTGCGCACACTGCGGCTGATAACAATACCTACCACTATGGCGATTAGTAAAACCTGAATGGTGCTATTGTCTTTAAAAAAATCTATCCACGAGATGGAAGCATTGCCTGTTTTGTATTTAGAAATATCCGCAGTTCCTGCAACCTTGGTATTAATGCCCGATCCAGGTTTGAAAATCCAGCCTACTGCCATCCCAATAATCAAAGCGATGGTAGTAACTATCTCAAAATAGAGTAAGGCTTTTCCGCCAACCCTCCCCACTTTTTTTAAATCTCCCATTCCCGAAATACCGGTAACGATGGTAATAAAAATAATAGGACCAATAAACCACTTTACCACCTGAATAAAATAATCGCCCAGGGGCTTCATCTTTACGGCTGTTGCCGGACTAAAGTGCCCCAACAGTACACCGGCAGTAATGGCAAGTAATACCCAAAAGGTTAAATTGGTAACTAACTTCTTTATCATGTGCGGGGCATTACTGATTTATTTACGCTGAATTTGCTCAACCATTTCGGCACATAATTTCATTTCCTGCTCCGTGAGCTGCATCAATCGAAATGATTCCCCGTCTTTATCCGGATAATTATATACTGTTTGAAATTTAGAAGGAAGTTGTCCGGTTATTTTTTTTATAAAGCTCAAGGCAATTAAAAAAGTTCCCAAATTAGAAGGATGCGATCCATCGGTAAAAAACAGGTTCATCTCCGGATGAAGCTCCCTCGCCAACTGCCAGGCATCCCCTACCGGCACCCGAGTGGCTCCAGTGTTGGCAGATAACTCCTGATAGGCCTGTGTAATCACCGACTGTGTTTCGGGTGTTTTCTCCCGGGCCCAGGTGGTATACAAATAAGGGTTAGCCCCCTGATTGCTGATCAATTTACAAAACAACGCACCATAATACAGAAGGCTGTCTTTATGCTCAATAGGCCACATGCTATTATCCTGAATTACCACTACATCGTACTTCTTTTGGGTGATCAGTTCTTTAGAACGCAATCCCCGCAATCCACGCCAATGTTCACCCAGGTGGGCAGCCCCTACGGTTGACTTAGTACAAATCAACTGAGTAGGCATCGACTCGGTGAGTAAATTAATCAGTTGTGAGAGGTTGTTATAATATACATAGCTATTGCCCACAAACAATACCCGAATGGTATCGCGCTTATCGGCAGCTTGCAGTTGGGTGCTGCTCAATATTACTATGAACAGCATCCAACTTCTAAGCACTTGCCAATTGATAGCAAATTTTTTATTTACCCTATTCATTAGAATCCGGGGTTTTGCACCATATTCGGATTATTCTGCACCTGTGATACCGGAATCGGCAGAATAGTACGAAGTGTGTATGAACTGGTTAGGGTAGCATATGAAATTAACCGGGAAGCGCCGTTGCCGGCAGCATTGATTTTCACATAATTCGTTTGTGTTCTGTTTAAATCAAACAAACGCTGCCCTTCTAATGCGAACTCTTTTCTTCTTTCAACAATTATACTATCTACAAAGGCAGTAGCCCGAATAGAACCCACTGGAGGAGTGGCTAACAAAGAAGCTGCATACGGCTTGGTAGTAGAAGCCGTATCGCGCAGTTTTCTAATCAGGTTAATATCGGTAAGAGAAGAATTCAACTGGTTGGCATCATTATTTGCAATTGCCAAACGCGCCAATGCCTCTCCTCTCGACAAATACATTTCCGCAACCCGAAGCACTTTGATGTTTTCTAGATAGGTGCTGATATTTACATACTTGGCACAAAGGGGTACATTGGTTTCTCCGCCCAACGAATTACGATTTCCCAAGGCAATAAAACCTCTGCGAACATCGGTAGCAGCATAGGCATCATACAGGCCACGGAACGTAGATAGGGTGGTACCTGTGCTTTTACTGTTCATGCTGGCAATGGTACCCAACAATTCACCATATCCCTGCTGACTAGATAAATAAGCATAAGAATCGGTACCGGGATTGTCGTTGGAGTTATTAACCACTTCAAAAATAGACTCAATACTGTTTTGGGTACGGAAGTCTTGTACCATGGAACTATATGGATACAAGGTATATTTACCGGAAGCTATCACTTCAGTGGAAGCAGCTACCGCCGTTGCCCAGTCTTCTTTAAAGATAGCAATTCTGGCACGAAGCGCTAATACACTAAATCTATTCAAACGGGTTCTGAACAAGGCGCTGTTTACTGTTCCGCTGCTGATTACCCCTCCACTAACGGGCATGCGCTTTAATGCTTCTGTGATATCATTATCAATTTGTGTATATACTTCAGCCGCCGTATTACGGGCAGGATATACTACGTCGGCAATGGTGGTTATTGACTTTAAAACCAAGGGCACACATAGGTGAGAACCATCCGCAGTAAATTTTAATGGGCGACCAAAGAATTTGGCCAAATCAAAATATACCAACGCTCTTACTGCATAGGCTTCTCCTACTAATTGCAGCACTTCTTCCTGCTCTAATGCTGAGGCCACTTTTTTGATATTCGCCTCATTCGCAATAACCGTATTGGCATTGGTAACTACCTGATACATCTGATCCCACATTCGGCTTACGTTGGCATCCGTAGCAGTATGCGTCATGGTATTCATACCAGTATATCGATTACCTGTTTTAACGCTTCTTGTTAAATTATCAGATAATACCTCTGGAATTACCATAGCATCTCTTCCATAATAGCTGTACGATTGCATCAGTGAATACAATCCGTTTACAGCTGCACGGGAGGTGGATACTTGAGAAAACACATCCGTTGTTAATACGCTCTGCTGTGGTTTCACTTCCAGGAAATCTTTGTTACAGGCAACCAAACAAGAGGTGGCAAAAACAATAAATAATAACTTTTTCATATTCTTCATTTTTTCTGGAATTATAAATTGATGTCAATACCTAACAATACGGTTCTAAATACCGGTGGGCGTTGCGACAATACACCATCGATGGAAACTTCCGGATCGGTATTGAATCGCTTGTCTTTGGTGATGGTGAATACGTTCTGTGCACGCATATAGATTCGGGCACTGTTGATTTTCCATTTAGAAAGCATCTTGGGGGCAATGGTATATGATAAAGTAACATCCCGTAAACGGAGATAGCTGCCATCATATAAGAAGCGACTGCTTTCAGGACTGCTACCAGCTGTAGGGCCCAGGAAAATCGGCTTGGGCACATCGGTTTTTTGTCCCACGGTTGTCCACCTTCTTTCATATTCATATCTGCTCAAACCATTGCTCTGATCGGAGAATCCCAAGTTCGCATCTGTTTTTTGCAGATAGCCATACTGATCATAAATCGTATTCCCCCAAAAAGCATAGAACTGAAAGCTAAGACCAATACCACGGTAAGTAAAGGAGTTGGTAAGACCTCCATAAAACTTAGGAGAAGCAGATCCAAAAGCTTGCCGAGGTAATGCGGTAGTAAACACATTGGTTGTAGTATCTTTTGCTGTATTTGTGAACCAAAGCTGTTCGCCATTATCTGGATTTACACCCGCATAGGCTCGTTGATAGTGGGTATAAAAATCATATCCCACTTTACGCAAATAGCTGCCGGATGGATAAGAAGGATCCAGTTCAGTTACCCGATTACGGTTTGTAGTAATATTAAAATCGGTGGTCCATTTTAACCCACGAGCAGATGTTGGTGCTATGTTAATAGAAGACAAAGTCAACTCCATACCACTATTACGCATTGCACCGCTATTAACTGTAATGCTGGATACACCATTTACACTGGGTACTGGTTGACTGATTAATAAATTACTACTAACGCGGTTATAGTATTCGATGGACCCTGAAAAACGTCCTTTCGCCAATGCGAAATCAAGCCCTATGTTAAAGGGAATATTTTTTTCCCAGGTAAGGTTATCATTGGCCAACTGAGTAAGGGTAAGACCAGAACGGAAATCGTAGTCGCTACCTGCAGAATACAATCCCTGTGATTCAAAGTTGTCGATACCTTGATTTCCGGTATATCCATAGCTGGCTCTCAGTTTCAAATCTTTCACCCAATCTACGTTGAAGAATTTTTCATTGCTGATATTCCAGCCCGCACCAACTGACCAGAATACGGCTGATTGAAAATTCTTGGCAAAACGGGAAGAAGCATCCTGACGAATAGATCCTGATACAAAGAAGCGATCGTTATAGCTGTAGTTACCATTTAAAAATTTACTTAACAAGCGATTACCAGTAGCAGTTCCCGTGGTGGTAACCGGATTAGATCCACCTGCAGGCGTATTGGTACCCGGTGCAATACTATTAACCTCAATGGTGATATCCATATCAGAGCGACTCTGGTTTTCGATACCGGCAAACAGTTCCAGACTATGATCGTCTTTAAAAGTAGTTTTATATCGAACGATATTGGTGGTTATCCAGTTTACAATGTCTTGCGTATAATTATTGATTACGCCTCCTGCTGCCACATTTGCATTCCCTACGCCTGGATCGTAAAAGATGGTAGTAAATGCATGGTTAAAGTCCAACGCATAATTTCCTTCAAAAGTGAGGCCCTTGGCTAACCGAATGGTTGGACTCAGCACCGCAGAAATATTATAGGTTTTCGCATTCCGCTTGGTGGTTTCCAGCACGGCTACCGGATTGTATCCGCTGTTGTAACCCAGTTCGTAGGTTGTACCATCACTTTTATAAACGGGTAACCAAGGTGCTAAACGATACATAGCTCGCACGGGGTTTCCAAAGAAACTACCGCCCAAAAAGTTACTGGTACGCTGATAGCTTCCGCTGATGCCGCCTTTTACAGTTATGCTCTTGGCAATTTCAGAGTTTACGTTTACCCGATACGTGGCTTTATCGTAGTCGATATTTTTAGTAGGGGCATCCGATTTATAATAGCTTCCAGATAAGAAATAAGTGGTTTTATCACTTCCGCCACTGGCATTCAGGTTATACTGTGAGTAGTTACCTTGGCGAAGTACTTTATCGAACCAATCGGTATTTACGTTTGGATCTACGCCGTTGGCCGATAATAGAGAGTCAAAAGAACTGGCTCTATTGCCAGCATTTACCCAACCCTCTTTATAGTATTGTAAGTACTGGGGAGTAGTGAGTGTTTTTTGTTCTTCCCGAATGGTATTGCTGGTTACACCCCGCTGATAAATTAATCCCAGTTTGGTTTTTCCGGCCTTCCCTTTTTTGGTGGTGATTAATATTACCCCGTTGGCTGCTCGCGATCCATATAAAGACGTAGCACTGGCATCTTTCAATACCGTAAGATTTTCAATGTCGTTGGCGTTTAATCCGGCAATCGTATTACTGTTCAATCCAGAAATATCTCCACTCACCACCGGGATACCATCTATAACATACAAAGGAGCCGCTGATGCATTGATTGAGCCAACACCCCGAATACGAATATTGGGCACACTTCCCGGCTGACCCGATCCGTTGGTACTTTGCACACCTGCAATATTGCCCTGCATGGTTTCCTGAACTGAGGCATTGGGGGCAGATTCGATGATGGTATTTTTAATGGTGCCTACCGAACCGGTAAATGTTTTCTTGCGCTGGTTAGAATAAGCAACCACCAATACATCTTCCAGGCTATTCTCTGCCTGCTGCATTTGAACGGTAAGTGATTGGTTGGGGAAGGTAGATACAGTTTCCGACTGCAGATCTACCCGGCTAAAACGTAAGGTTTCCCCTTTTTTCAGTACGATGGTAAAAGTTCCATCATCGGCTGTAACGGTTCCGGTTTTGCTTTTGGAAGTCTGCACAGAAACATTACCCAAGGGCGTGTTCTCTTTTTGTAAAATAACCTTACCTTTTATGGTTCTGCTTTCGGGTACCGCGGTTTGAGACCAGCCCTCCAGTGGAACAGCTCCTACCAAAATACCCAAAAGGGCAACAATTGTGGCAATTCTTTTCATATTACAATAGTTAAAATATAAGCAAATCTAATGACCTCACAATAAACATTTAATGTTGGCAAAAAGATTCAATTTGTTAATCTTTCTTTAACTTTATACAAATCTGAAATAGTGGGTGAATTTCGGAAATTTTATAAAAAATTGATTATCAATAATTTATAAATATTTTGACTGTATCCAGGGCTGAAATAATTTATCTCCTAACCCGCTGCATTGAAAAATATCAGCAGGAAACCGGCATGGCATTGGTGCCCAACACCAATAAGAAAAACTACGAGCCCCTTTCTGTTTTATTAAGTGAAATCAGCAACCGACTGCCCGAAACGGCAGAATCTCTGCAACATATCCCCTATACGCCAGACGCAAAAAAGTATACCACGGAGTATCCTTTTAGAAAATATGATATAACCGGCGGGCAAATAAGAGATGCTTTTATTGGGCTAGTAGCCAACCCGCGGCCGTTTTTGGTAGACGCCTGCTATATCTA
>CAIUKP010000096.1 GCA_903899675.1 uncultured Bacteroidota bacterium
AACCTACCAAAATACGCTAGAGCACCTGAACGTGTTGGATGAAGATTATTATTTCCGGTTCCATGAATTATTACAAAAAGAGGATCTATCCGGCGTAATGTTGCTCTTTGATGAAATTAATAAAAAAGGCTTTGAAGGAGAATTGGTGCTGAATGGCTTCGCTTCATTTTACAGGAACCTACTCTTGAGTAAGGATCCTGCAACCGCTTCTATTTTAGAAGTAATGGAGGGTATGCAGGAAAAATTTGCAAAAGTGGCAGCGCAAACAGAAACTTCTTTTATCCTGAGTGCCTTGAATATCGTTGGGGAAGCTGAAATACAAATCAGAATGGCCCGCAATAAAAGATTGTTGGTAGAAATGGCATTGATTAAATTGAATTTTCTACAACAGGCCATTGAACTGAGTAACGACCAACAAACACTAGTTAAAAAAAAACGACTTGATGCACCCATCCTCCTGAAACAGGTACCCATCGTATCTTTTCAACCTGCCAACAGCAAAAAAGGAACCGCAGAAGGAGCCCAATTGGTAATTCAAACTCCTTCAACTCCCTCTACACCCCTCAAACCTACACCTGCAAAAATAACTACTCCCACTGCACCCGCAGCCACTTATATTCCAAAAACGGGTGATAAGAAAAATCTGCTTTCTGCCTTGCGGGAGAAATATGGAAATGAATATCAAATTGAAGAAGTAACAGAATCGCTGGCGCTTACTACTGAAAAGTTACAGGAGTGCTGGAACCAATACATAGCTAAGCTAGAAAAAGAGCTGAAACACTCATCTGCCGCTAGTTTCTCAACTGCGAAATTGCAAATAGAAAACGAAGTTAAATTTACGGTTACCGTTTTTTCTGTTACATCACAAAAATTTATTGACGCAGAAAAAATGACACTGCTCGACCACCTGCAACAGTACTTCCACAACCGATCGGTGAATTACGAAATCTTGGTAGAAGCAGGTGAAAAAGAAGATATTCCTGCCTACCTGAGAATGAATACAAAGCAAAAATTCGAATACATTACCAATCTGTATCCAATGGTAAAAACATTGAAAGATACTTTGAATTTAGAATTGGATTAATCCATTTGCCTACCCTATTTTTTTGGTTTTTTTATAGCCATTTTTTAGCAAGCACTGGAGCACTTTTTCTCGTTGATCTCCCTGCACCAATATCAATCCTTCCTTGGAACTGCCGCCGGTTCCACAAAAGTTACGCAGTGTTTTTCCCAAAGATTCCAAATCTCCATCCGCACCTACAAAACCGGTAATGAGGGTTACAACTTTTCCCGCCCGTTGCTTTTTATCGAGATGAATCCGAAGTTCCTGCTGAGCCGATGGCAGTGTTTCCCGAGCGGCTTCCTCAGGCTCCCATTGAAAGGAAGGATTGGTACTGAATACAATACCATTTCCGGAAGAGGTTTGCTTTTTTTTCATATCCTTTAATTAAACCATCACTGCTTTTAAACTAAGGTCCAGACTGGTAGCCTGATGAATTAATCCGCCTACACTTACAAAATCAACGCCGGTTTGGGCATAATCAACAATATTATGTAATCCAATCCCTCCACTTGCCTCTGTTTCGAAACGACGATTGATAAAAATTAGCGCTGATGCAACTTCTTGCGGACTAAAATTATCCAGCATGATTCTGAAAACCTTTCCCTCCCCTACATGGCAAATTTCTGCTACCTGTTGTAAATTTCCTGCTTCCACCTCAATAGAAAGATTAAGTTTTTTTTCCACAATATAAGCATGGGCTGCTTCGATAGCGGCAGTAATGCCTCCGCAATAACTGATATGATTGTCTTTCAACATAATCATATCATATAAACCCATACGATGGTTATGTCCTCCTCCTATTCGCACGGCTTCTTTTTCGAGTAACCGAAAGTTGGGAGTGGTTTTACGGGTATCAAGTAGGCGGGTTGAATAGTTGCTCAGCAGACTAGTATAGGTTCTGGTAAGCGTTGCAATACCACTCATGCGCTGCATACAATTGAGTACAAGCCGCTCACAGGTTAAAATGGTGCGCATATCTGCTTCCACTTCAAAAGCTTTATCACCTGGTTGCATAGGTTGCCCATCAGAAAGAAAGGGGGTAAACTGAATGTTTTCTTCTCGAAGCCGGAAAATGGTTTCCGCAACCTGCAT
>CAIUKP010000097.1 GCA_903899675.1 uncultured Bacteroidota bacterium
GGATGTATATCGCCCTATAGTAAATTCAGCTACAGATGATGATTTGAACCCCTTTAGAGGAAATATTTTTTCGAAAACTGATATGTCTGCCGGCCAAGGAAACCTAAGAGACGATAAAGGTCGAATAAAAATGATTCCTCAAACGAACGATGAAGTAAAGAACCGTCTGAACTATCAAAAATCCTATGCAATTGATTATTTAGATGGAGATTCTTCGAGCAGTGCCCAGTATAGTTTTGGAATTACTACCCTTATTTCCGACAAATCGCGGGTTTACAAGGGAGGAAGCTGGAACGACCGTCCCTATTGGTTAAGTCCGGGTACTCGTCGCTATCTGGATGAAAATGAGAGCAACAATACCATTGGGTTCCGTTGTGCGATGTCGCATTTCGGTTCTCCGGAATCTACTTCCGCCAAAACTAAATCGGGTTTATTTTTCCCTACCAGAAGAAACAAGCGATAAAATTTTTTAATTCCCAATAAAAATCCGCTACCCACCCAGTAGCGGATTTTTTATTGATTACTTTGCAGTATGAATATAGAGGAACTCTATAGTATCTATTGTACTCATCCGCAAATACAAACAGATAGCCGGAAACTTGCATCCGGAGATTTGTTTTTTGCCCTTCGGGGACCGAACTTCAACGGAAACCAATTTGCTTTGCAGGCGCTGGAAATGGGAGCTGCCTATGCTATCGTAGATGAGAACATCGATACAGATAACAATCGAATTATCCGAGTAGAAAATGTGTTAACTACCCTTCAGCAATTAGCTGGGTATCACCGAGATCAGTTTACGATTCCTTTTATTGCGATAACAGGAAGTAATGGCAAAACCACCACCAAAGAGCTGGTTGCAGCCGTTTTATCGGCTCATTACAAAACATACACCACCCAAGGAAATCTCAATAACCATATTGGAATACCCCTAACGCTGCTGCAGGTGCAAAAAGATGCACAAATGGCTGTAATTGAAATGGGAGCCAATCATCAGCATGAAATTGAAGGGTATTGCCAATACGTAAAGCCGACGCATGGAATTATTACCAATTGTGGCAAAGCCCATTTAGAAGGATTTGGGGGGGAAGAAGGGGTACGGAAAGGTAAGGGAGAACTTTTCCAGTTTTTAAGCGGCCATCATGGAACCGCTTTCGCCTTTGCCGATTACGATTACTTGCACACGCTAGCTCAGCAGGTACCAAACATAATTTGGTATGGTACCACATCGGGGAGCATTCGGGGAAGCATTGAAAATAATAGGCCCTTTTTAAAAGTAGGCATTTCAGGTGCCCTAGAATTTTCTGTTCAAACGCAACTGGTGGGAAGCTATAACTTGCCCAATGTGCTATGTGCTGTTGCCATCGGATCTCATTTTGGCGTTCCTCCCGAAAAAATACAATTGGCCATCGAAAGCTATGCCCCATCGAATAGTCGCTCCCAATGGATCAATTGGGGTAACAATCAGGTGATATTAGACGCCTACAATGCCAACCCCTCTAGTATGAAGGTAGCCATCGAAAACTTTGCCCAACTTCCAGGATCTACGAAAATTCTCATGTTGGGTGCCATGATGGAATTGGGAGAAACAAGTGTTGCCGAACATCAGGCCTTACTCAACCAAATTCAACAATACCCCTGGGAAGAAGTGGTATTGGTTGGGGGTGATTTTAGTAATTTATCGCACCATTTCCACTATTTCAGTGATTCTACAGAGGCAAAAGAGTGGCTTCGCATAAAAAATCCCCAAAACGCACAAATCTTGCTGAAAGGCTCCAGAAGCATGAAAATGGAAAAAGTAATTGAATAAGGGCTAGGTATCTGCTGGAATTGTAAATGCTTGAAAAGATTGGCAAATTTACCCAACAGAACATCTGGTGTTCATTAGTTTCCCAAATTACTTTTTCAATGGAGTATCTTTGCAAAATGAATACCTCAATTGAAAAGGCTCATTCTATTGTTAGAGCTAAAAATTATTTACTATCCACTTTACTAAACAAATGCCCCCGCTGCCGACAAGGAGATTTGTTTGTTAATAGCAATGCTTATCGATTGAAAGGCAAGGTAACCGCCATGCATGAGCATTGCCCAGTATGCCATCAGCCCACCGAAATTGAAGTAGGCTTCTACTACGGAACAGGCTATGTGAGCTATGCCCTTAGCATCGCCTTGCTGGTTTCTACATACGTAGCCTGGAAAGTGTTGATTGGTATGACTTTCTCGATCGACGATAACAGAATATTCTACTGGATGGGAACTGCTTTCGTATTATTATTTGCCATTCAACCCCTATTAATGCGATTATCGCGAAGCCTTTGGCTGAGCTGGTTTGTGAAATATGAACCCGACTGGAAAAACAAGCCCCTTCAAAAACCTGAGAGAATTGTACCGGAACAAATGAATAACTGGTAAATAAAAAAAAGGTCCTTACCATTCTGATAAGGACCTTTCTATAAAGTAATATTGAATTATTGGTTGATAAAGCGCGTCCAACCTCTCCACCAGTTGGCAGCAACCCCAGCAGCATCGCAAGCACCACGGAAAGCAACCACCTGCATACCTGCTAATTTAGGATCTGTAAAACTTGCCTGTACTAAGATGGGTTGATATCCATTAGAACCTCCAAATGGAAGGAAGTCAGGAGCTGAGTAGTTAAAAGGAGCAATCATTTTTGCGTCAGATACATTGGCTAATACTGTGTTATTAAAAGCAGTATTAGAAAAACGATTAACTACTGAATCACGATTCCAAAGCAAAGTATTTGCAGTGGAAGCAATCCAAGAATAAGAAGTAACATCCGGTACGCCAAATCCACCACAACCAGCAATGGTGTTATTTTTAAAACGACAGGTACTGTCTATGATATTATTTTCAACAGTTCTACCATTTCTTGAGTCAATCAACACACCAGCAGGCCAACCTAAGAAGATAGAATTGAAGATAGAAATACCAGAATTTCTTCTGATTTGTGCTCCAGTAAGATAAAGACTATTTCCATTATTTGCTAAAGTAGCTCTGGGTCCGATAACCGTCATATTACTGAAAACAGCGCTAGTCTGAGGAGTATTGATGGATCCACTTGCATCATTATCGCTTTCAAAAGCCTCACTTCTAGAAATATCTGCTATAGTGGAGTCACGGAGGGCAATTCCAAATTGAACACGACCACTGAATCCGTTATCAGAATCAAAGTCATCATCCTGTGTTTTATAAGTAATCAAATGTGAACAATTCACAGTTCCACCAAACCACTCGAAAGCATCATCCTTAGCATAAGTAACCTGCACATAATCAATCAAAGTTTTTCTTCCCACAGCTGCCATGGTTAAGCTATTGATTTCTTTATCTGGCTGATAGGCATATCCAGCATATTCAATTCTCACGTAGCGGATAACGCCAGAACTATCATTATCATTGGGTGTAGCACCACCACCAGCAACCCCATCACCAAAAGAATTGTCCACTCCCCCTTCTACTTGGTAGGTGCCTGGACCAGTTACTACCGGACTTGTATAAGTACCATTATAAGTAGCATTTATGCTTGCCTTTCCACATAGAACAATACCTCCCCAATCGCCCGAACGAGGAACCGGTGAATTAGAAGTAAATACAATGGGATTTTCTTGTGTTCCATCAGCCACCAATTTAGCTCCGCGAGTAATGATCAGAGCGGCCACATTACTTCCCTGATAATCACCCTTTACGTTTACACCTGGCTCAACCTTCATGGTAGCATTGTTTACCATGTAAACCAGACCAGACAGGATATAGGTATTACCAGCTTTTAGTAAGGTATCCTTATCAATACGGCCTTTTAAAATGATGGTTTGTCCTACAGGGCTAGGAGTTGGAGGAGTTGGAACAACTGTAGTAGTTCCGCCATCCATTTCAATTTTTCTGCAAGAACTAACTGCCAGCATGGTTAAAGCAGTTAAAATAATGAGTGACTTTTTCATGGTGATTGTTTTATCAGGGATTGATCAATGTATGTTTTGTAAATAATTAAAAGTTATATCCGAAAACTAAACTTATGTTAGTACCAAATTGACGACTTAAACGATAAGGATCTAATTTTTTATTTAAATTGGTATTACCATCGGGATTTTGATAGAAATACAAACGCTGATTTAAGATGTCCTGGATATTCAATCGCAGTTCTGCTTTATTAGCAGCTAATTTTTTGGTAACCTGAAAGTCAAAAACTGGTCTGGTAGATTCATAGATATCCGGTTGATCGAGACTACCAACAAATGTTACCCTTCTGCCAATTTGGTTGTAAAGCAATGTAGCAGTAAATCCAGATTTCTCATGATCATACAAGAGGGACCCATTCA
Organism: uncultured Bacteroidota bacterium; assembly: GCA_903899675.1. Classification (GTDB taxonomy): domain Bacteria; phylum Bacteroidota; class Bacteroidia; order Chitinophagales; family Chitinophagaceae; genus Sediminibacterium. The sequence goes on from CAIUKP010000097.1 coordinate 4,332, forward strand.
ACAAATAGGGTGATTGGCCCTGAAGAGGACGATCTAATGCTAAATTAGCATCTTGCACCCGGCTGTTTATGTAGGCTCCATTAACTTGGAAGGTAAAATTCTTAAGTGCCTCGGAAAAGTCTAACTTTTTTCTAAATTCCAGTTCAACTCCATAGGCCGTAGCACTATTAGGATTAGAGAAATTGAAAGTACTTGCACCACCCGATCCAAAGTTGAATACCATTTCGATAGGCTTATCAAAATATTTATAGAAAACGCCTGCTGTAAATACCTCACCGGCAGCTGGATACAGTTCGTACCGCAAATCGAGGTTAGTAACCTTGGTTCTTTGTAAGGTAGGTAATCCCTGAACGGCAGCATTCAACTCAAAGTCGTAGTATTGGAAATTAGCCAACTCACGAAACTCAGGACGAACCACTGTTTGAGAAGCAGATACTCTGAGGTTGGTAAGATTATTAACTTTATAAGTGGCATTTAAACCGGGTAACCAATCGCGAACTCTGGTATAGTTATAGCGTGGATCAGAACTTTTAACACTACCCACTAACTGGTCATAATCTTCCATACGAACACCCCAAACTACGCGTAGTTTGTTGCCGAACTGATTATCAAACTGGATATAGGCAGCATTTAATATGGTGTTGGCAAGGTAGCGGTATAAATTTCCTTTAATAGCATCAAAGGCAAATTGGGTACTGGTTACGGAACCATCTCCAAAATTAGCGGGTGCGAAAATTTTATCAGGAGATAATAAGCGAAGGGCTGCATTATCTCTAGGCAGGTAAATTGAGAAAGGCTTAGCGTCGAACAAACGGTCTTTAATTTGCAACATATAGCCTCCCTTCAGGGTTTGCTTGCTGCCGAAAGCATCAAATGCATAAGCCAAATCTGCTCCACCGCTATAAATATAGTCGTTCAGGTTTTGATAAAATCGGTTACCACTTTTCTGAGACAATACGTTCGACAAAAGCGCTACATAAGGATTGCTGGATGATGAATTGTTCTTCAAATAATACAACCTGCGTTGATCAGGAATGTATCCGTCTAATAGAGAGAAGGAAGCATTCCACTTTAACTTCAATTTATTGTTAGCCAAAATTTGATGTTCGCCTGATAGTTGGGTATTCCAAAAAGTATTTTGCTTGAAACCGAATTCATATCCGCGGGTACTATCCAATAAAGTATTTCCGTTTCCTTCTACACCCGTGCGGAGTGTGGTATAATCTGTTGTATTAATATTAAAGATAGACTTCAACGAAATTTTATTGAAGTTATTCATCTGGTAGGTAAGATTACCCATGGCACCCAGCAAAATATCATTACTATATCGGTCGTCTTTAAAATCAAAATCAGGCGTAAAAGTTCCATTTCCAATAAAGTTGAAACCGCTATTGGTTGCCTTCATAAATCGAGCTGAACGATTATACGTTAAACCGAAAATTCCCCCGAGCTTACGGGTACCTTTCGTGCTGGTAAATCCTCCAGAAACCTGTAATTGATTGTTGAGTTGATTAACTCCGTTTTGAATGGTAGGATTCCATACATTTTCATATTGCTTACCCATTTCTGTTTTTGCTTGGGCACTGAGTGCATCAAATTGCGACTTGGTAGTGTATGAAGGGGGTAAAGAACGAGTTCCATCCTCAATACCCAAGAAATCTAATTTTCCTCCCTGATAAACATGGAAGGGATTAGCAATTGTTTGTGTATTAAAGCCAGCACCCACTTGAATATTGAAGAAGTTTTTATTAGGTATATCCCGGGTATTAACTTGAATCAGTCCTCCCGCCCATTCACCAGGCAGTTCGGGAACAAATGCTTTATTGATAACAATATTATCAATCATATTTGCCGGAATCAAATCGAAAGAAAAAGCTTTACGGTCTGGTTCGGTGCTGCTCAATTGAACACCATTTAACATTGCGAGGTTGTATCTTTCTGCAAGCCCTCTAACAATTAGAAATTTACCTTCTTGCAAACTTGCGCCAGGAGTTCTTTTCAGAACTTCACCTGTGTTCTTATCCGGTGAGCGGCGAATGGCTTCTCCAGAGATAACAGAAGCAACTGTATTGGTATTTTTTTGAAATGCGATTAATGCGTTAACCGTTTCACCCTTGGCAGTACCCCGATTAGCTGAAGTAGTTACGGTAACATTAGCCAAGGATTTAACTTGTTGCTCTAAAACGATATCTAAATTTTGTTCAGTAGCTGCAGAAAAAGCTATATCGTCAATTATTTTTTTCTGGTATCCTACATAAGAAAAACTAAGTGTGTACTTTTTTCCAGTTTCAGCGGGAAACGAAAATCTTCCTTCCACATCCGAACGAACCATACCACTAAATGCACCAGAAATTTCAATAGAAACCCCCACTAGAGCCTCGTTTTTTTGGTTAGTTACCTTACCAGAAATACGACCTTTTTGAGCAAAGGAGGCCAGGGAAAAAAGAAGGGCTATGGTTGTTAAAA
>CAIUKP010000098.1 GCA_903899675.1 uncultured Bacteroidota bacterium
AAAGGGATAGCGGCTATAATCGTCGTTGTTCAACTCTGATCGCCAGATATAGCGGGCATTATCACTCATTACCACAGAAATTTCTTCGGTTTGAGCTTGGAGCGTAACCACTTTATCCAATAATTGCTTGGCATAAATGGCACCGCTGGCTCCCGTAATGGCAATAGCTATTTTTTTACCCATACCTATCATTAACAAGGTTATTCACTAATAGTTCAGGATAAGAGTTTCCTGAATGCGAAAGTAGCCACAAAGGTAAGTTGCAATCAATTACTTATACATGATTTCGTAGTACTCATGTGCCATCCGATTGCTATCGAACTGGAATCGTACATCCCGCATACCATTTTGCTGAATCTGGCGCCAGGTATCGAAATTCTCGTAGTACATAGGTAAAATCTGCTCATTCAGGATTTCATAAACTTTTTTCAGATCGTATTCATCCTGCTCGTGCACCGACATGTTGTCGTAATCGGCTTTGGGCACTACAAATCCATTGTTGCCATGGTTGATGAATTCGGGAATCCATCCGTCGTCGGTAGAAAAGTTAACAGCACCATTCATGGCGGCCGTCATACCACTGGTTCCTGATGCTTCGCGGGGTACTCGGGGGTTGTTGAGCCAAACATCGGCTGCCTGCTTCATGCGTTTGCTGAGGCCGAGTTCATATCCAATCAACACAGAAACGTTCTTATAATTTTTGCTCAGGTGTACCAGTTTATTGAATTCAGAAATGGCTGGATAATCGGCAGGGTAGGGTTTACCAGCCCAAATGATTTGAACAGGATATTTAGTATTGGAGAGTAATTGTTCAAACCATTCCATATTATACGTGAGCATGTCGGCACGTTTATATCCAGCGAATCTTCTGGCCCAAACAATGGTTAGCACATTGGGATCCATTACTTTACCTGTTTGGTCGGCAACAATTTCAAAAGCTCTCTTCTTCAGATATTTTTTCCGATCATCAAATACGGCATCATTTCCTTCTTCCATGGCTCGGTATAATTGCTTATCACTCCAATACCGCCAGTTTTGGGCATTGGTGATGGATGTGATAGGACAAATTCCTTCTTGGTTCTTCCACATTTCATTGCTCACTACACCATGCAAAGCTGATACACCATTGGCTTTCCGTGCAAAACGCAAGGCGGCTAGGGAGTGGTTAAACTGATCGTCTTTGATGCCGGTTATTTTGCGCACTTCATCAATTGAGAGGCCACAGAAATAACTCATTTTATTGCAAAGATATATATCATGTTTCTCGTTACCGGCTTCTTCGGGTGTATGGGTAGTAAAAACCAAGTGTTCCCGAACTTTTTCAATACTCTTGAATTTGTTCAACAAGTAAAAGGCTGAAGAAATACCATGCGCTTCATTCAAATGATACACTTCTGGATTGAATCCCAGCTCGTCTACCAATTTCGCTCCGCCCACGCCTAATAAAATAAACTGTGCCACTTTTGTAGCCACATTCGCATCGTACAAGCGATGAGTAATGGTTTGGGAAACATAGTCGTTCTCCGGTAAATCGGTGCTTAATAAAAACAGGGGAGCACTGTTAAAAGTGGTAGGATTCAAGTAATAGGCTTTCACCCATACCGGATGTTCGTGAATCAGAATTTGAAACTTGATATCTGTTTCTTCTAAAAAGCTGTAGATCTTTTCCATGAAGGTTACTTCAAGGGTTTGATCTTGATTGCGGGCCTGATCGTAATAACCATATTTCCATAATATGCCTACGCCAATTAAATTTTGGCGCAATTCATATGCACTGCGTAAATGCGAACCGGCCAAAAATCCTAATCCACCGCTGTATATTTTTAATGGCTGATGTATAGCGAACTCCATAGAAAAATACGTAACACGCTTTTTGTATTGTTCGTTAATATCATACGGAACTTTGTACGATCTAAAACTCATAACCATTTGATTTTGAATAAATAATTTGCAATATACACCAAAAAAAATAAAATGTACTTATTACACATTAGCGAACGCTAGTGGAAGGTGTTTTCAACTTGGGAATTTTGCGGCTGGGTTTCTTCCTTTTGGGGAACTGTTCATCTAGCAAACACTTGATACCACGGTAGTTTCCGCAAGAGCCGGTTTCTTTACATTCAATTCCATTATCGGTGAAATTAAAATTCACCACACAGGGATTTCCAGATTGTTTGAAAACACCCTTTCGAGTGCCAGTGAGTTGAAGGGTACCCTTTATTTCACCAATACAAGTGCCATCGTTTTTTTCTACATGTAAAAAGAAAAGTAATTTACCCGCACTACTACCATCGCGCACAGCAATAAAATTTTTCTTGTCACTGCCATAATCCCAGCTAAGCGGATGTAGGGCAGGAAAACTATCAATTGGATTTATTACCACATTCATTTTAGTGTCTTCATTCGAATCGTTTATGATTACCATAAATTTTCCTTCCGTAGGATAAATCCATCCTGTTTTGGTATAAATAGATTCCAAATCCTTTCCCGTTTTTTCACGCACCACCAGAAACGTTGGTTCCCGGTTAATATGAACGTAATGACGATAACCATCCGCTTGTTGATTATACAAAAAAGCTTTACTATCTA
>CAIUKP010000099.1 GCA_903899675.1 uncultured Bacteroidota bacterium
CTGATATGGATGGTTTAGAACTCGCCAGCACGGTTAGCACCCCAGAAGAATACGAACTGGGCAATGCTGCTTCTTCTTTAAAAGTAGCGGTACTCGATTTTGGTGTAAAGCAACATATTTTGGAATGTTTGGTAAGCCGTGGCGCTCATTTGCGGATATTCCCGGCCAAAACGCCCATTGAAAAATTAAAAGCATTTTCTCCCAAAGGATATTTTTTATCCAATGGCCCCGGCGACCCTTCTGCCATGCCATACGCAGTAACAACCATACAGGCCATCCTACACGAAAACCTGCCCGTATTTGGTATTTGTTTGGGTCACCAATTGCTGGCGCTGGCCAATAAAATCCCCACTTTTAAAATGCATCACGGGCACCGTGGACTCAATCACCCCGTTAAAAACATCATTACCGGTAGATGCGAGATCACTACCCAAAACCATGGGTTTGGAGTTGATCCAGTTGCAGTTCGGCAACACCCCGATGTGGAAGTAACCCATGTGAACTTGAATGATGATTCGATAGAAGGCATTCGCATGAAGTCAAAGCCTGCTTTTAGTGTACAGTATCACCCCGAAAGTACTCCGGGCCCTCACGATAGCCGCTACTTGTTTGATGATTTTGTGCAAATGATGCAGGGGTAGTTAGTGGATAATACCTTGCCATTTTACAGTATTTATTGAGGTTGAGCAGATTTATATTCAGCCTGGCTTACAGCAGCCTTATTTTTTATCGGAGCAACCCCTTTTGCATTTTCCTTACCTTCGTAAAAACAAGGATATGACAATTGCCATCATAAACGGACCCAACCTGAATCTATTAGGAAAAAGAGAGCCGGGTATTTACGGACAGCAAACATTTGCTGAGTATTTTGAGCAATTATGCCGGTTATTTCGGGATGTAACTTTTACCCATTTTCAGTCGAATGTAGAGGGGGAACTGGTAACTGCTCTACAGCAGGCCGGCGCCAGTGTTCAGGGTATTGTGCTAAATCCGGCTGCCTATACCCATACTTCTGTTGCTATTGGTGATGCCATATCGGCCATCGCTGTTCCTGTGGTAGAAGTGCATATCAGTAACGTGCATGCCCGAGAAGATTTTAGAAAAATTTCTCATGTATCTGCTAAAGTTTCGGGCACGATTTCCGGATTAGGATTGGCCGGATATGAATTAGCTGTTCGCTGGTTATTGCAACGGGCCACTGCTTTATAAAGGAATAGCTTTTTCGGGAGGTGGGGGAGGAACTACAATCTCTTTGGGCTTATCTGCAAATAACTTATCAAAATCTTTCCGATAAGATATACTGATGCCCTGGCGGTTTCTTCTACCAAAGCTTACATCTAGCGTTGTTTTGTTGAATATGATGAGGCGAAGTTTTTTGTCTTTAGATAATACAAACTCAATATTGAGATTTGGTAACCACTGGGTATTGCTGTTTTGTATGGATGTAGAAGCACCCATATTGATATCGATATCACTTCCCACAGTAACAATAATATTATCATTGTTAAAGGCATATGCCAGTCGCAAATCAACCCGGGTTCTGTCTACCCGATTGTTATCCGCAGCTGATGCTTCTGAGCCAGGACCAGCAAGGCTACTACTGCTGTACATACTGGTACCCATATCAAACCGCAAACTCTTGTCTTTAAATACGGAATACAGGAAATTAGAGAATATTTTATTCACGGCTTTGGTTAATACCTGTGTGATGGTATTACCAACCAGTGAAGTTATAGAGTAGGGATTATATCCGCCAGTATTCACATCTGCAGGGGCAAAGCTACTGAGCGCAATTAAGAATGCTACTTGCTTTAAAATTTCATTCTGATCTTTTTCCAGGCGGTTTAAAAAGGCAGTGAACTCGTTATCTGTTTTTACAGGACTACCCTGTGGAAAATCGATTTTAAACTTAATATCCGGAGCGGTTAACTTATCGCGAAGCATGGCAATTACATATACATCGCCCCGATAGCCTTTAACAGTGCTACTCATATTGAGCGAACTTACCAGATCACTGAGACTCACTCTTTCAGCAATATACTGGGCATCAATATGCATATCTGCTTTAAATGGATCTCCCGTCCATTCAATAAAATTGCCTGCATCGGGTAATAGAATAAAAGGTTTACGAACCAGTGATTGGAAATTGAAATCATAATTTCCTTTATCTATGTTATAGCGGCCGCGGATAGACAAAGGTTCTGTTGATCCTGCTTTTATTTTCAATTTACCGTTTCCCACAGCTTTAATCACATCCCCCGTTAAATCATCTAATATCACATCAATCTTTACTAAATTGGTAGCCGTGATATCGAGGTCAACATTTAAATTAAAATTACTTTTCGGTTTTTGCTGCACCATTTCCTTGCCATATTCCCTAAATACAATAAAGTCGGCTGAACCACTTTCCTTGCTAACTGAATTCGGAATATAGATGTGAGAACTGTCGTTCGACTCTGCCACAATCGACATGGTGCATTTACTCTCCGGCCCTTTAAATTTTAAGCTCGCTTTACCAATGGCTTTTCCATAAAACATGCTGTTATCAGTTGCCTTGGTATCAATTAGTAAAAGTTTGTTAGTGGAAAGGTCAAAATCAAAAACCATGTTACTGAATCCCTTCTCCAGTAACTTACCAGCAACTACGCCGGTATTTTTGTATTTGTCGTAAATAGTAAACCGGTGAAAGTCAATCCCCTCTTCAGTAAAACCAATATTGGCAGAGTCAATCGAATAATACACTTGGGTATAATTCACTTTCATCCCAGCTTTTTTCAACTGTATATTTCCCAGCAAAGTGGGAGAATTCACATCTCCACTAATTTTTAATTGTCCACTTGCTTTGCCTTGTATTTCAGAAAACAAATCCGATAAAAAATATCGGAGCATATCTATTTTGGTATCCGAAAGTTCTATATCAGTGTAAAAAGCATCAGCTGTGGTATCTTTCAAATTATATTTTCCGCTTGCCTTAAAACGGTAGTCGGGGTTAGGAGAAGAAACCGAAAAGGGTAAATTGCCGGAAAGTTGATCATAAGAGGCGGAAATATTTACCTGCCCAATTGAATCATCATTCATTCGAAATTGTTCTGCCTTCAAGTTGGCACTAGCAGAAAAATGATTGAAAAAATCGTTCAAATAAATGTTTCCATTGGTAACGCCTTCTAGTCTGGGTTCTTTAAAGAATAGAGAGCTCAAATCACCCAAAATCACATTTTTAAAGTTCACTGCTAGGTTATTGGAATGACCATTTTTCTCATCAGTTTGCAGGGAGATTTCCTGAAAGCCCTGCGTTAGTTTAAGCTGTTGGGCATTTATTTGTTTATTCAAAAGCGAAAGTTCACCGTCTTTTTCAATCATCCATTTTTTTTCATTCAGCACAAATGAAGATGGCCTAAACCGCACACGGATGCCATCGGTTAAGGTAGTTACATCTGCCAAAATATCCGCATCATTTAAGTTAATATCGGCACTGGTTCTAAGCGACACTACCGATTGGTCGTTATGAGAAGTTATTCTTAGCCGGGTATTGGGCAAGTGCAAACTATCATTCAATTGAATACTATTAATAGAAGCATTTACCGATAAACTATCCTTGTTACCGTTGCCAAATAAATCCAGTCCCGAAAAATTGATGTCATTAATAATGCCATAAGGTATTCTGGCATCCATTCGAATTTTATTCATTCGGGTATCAACTGAACCTGAAACTACCACATTATTAAACCCGCCACTCTTCGGAAGCAGTAGTTTAATGTAGGGTTCAAAATTATCGCGCGTATTGAATACAAAACTAAATTGCTGATTCTTGGGAACCGATTTAGGTGGTTTAATGTAGGCCGGATAATAATTGGCCAAGAAGCTAACAATGCTAGCCGGTAAATCAAGTATGCTGAATTTGCCAAGCAGGGTTCCATCAAATTCATTACTGCTGATATGAATTAGTTTTATAGAATCTGCATTACTCGATTGTAGGGTTAAGGAATCGAATTTCAAATTTACCTGATCATCTTTTAGGTTGGCATTTAAAAATTTAGCAGAGCCAGCAAAATTATCAATATTCGAGCCGATGAAGTTTAAATCTAATAATCCAGTTACTTGTAAAGGGCGATCAGTAAAATGCAGGGCTTTCAAATCTGAATGAACCAAATCACCTACCACGTTGATGCGGGGTAGATCTTTGGTAAAATCAATTTCCATTGAACTCGTAATATCGAAGTTGGGGTCGTTGATTTTCAGCTCACTATTAAAATATCTTTTTTGCAAGGTTCCATCTATCGTTATATTCGAATAAGGATATCCATTATACTCTAACAAAGAAATGGTTCCTTCTAGGGAGGTTCTTAGTTTATTAAAATTGAAGCTGCTTCCATTAATTTTACCTTTAAAGTTTACCAAGCCTAAACTCGAATCACCCACAAACTTGCCCAGATTAAATCGAACCGTTTCCATATTTCCCTGATAAATCGGTTCTCCTTTTGTTGGTAAAGTCAGTTGCAAATTTGATACCAACCCACCCAGTCGCGTGCTAAAAGCACCTGCCGTAACATATTTTTCCTTATCACCCGAAAAATCACCCCTATAAATAATTTCACCCAAGGCTGGCAGGTTGGGTTCTTTTACATTTTTTAAAGATGGAATAAAAAGCCCCAGATCGTAGGCATTTGTTTTTAATAAACCTCCTTTCAATAAAAATTTCGTATTTGTCCAGTCGGGCAGTCCTTTCATTTGCAAATTGCCCGATAAATAAGTATTGGTTCCTGCCTGCACTTTCAACTGATTCACCCGATAATCTTCCAGGGTACCCGAAAACTGACCACTTACAGTAAGCGCAGTATGTATATCTTTAAGCGCTGGGGCAAAAAAAGCCAAATCATCCGTATGCACTTTAGATTGGGTAAAGTTGGCTACAAGCGTAACTTTAGAAATGAAGTGCGAAAAATCTTCGTTGAAGTCCGAAAATTTCATGGCGTAGTAATTACGCAAATGACTTTTGGCAGTTACCAAATCAAGGGCTGCCAGCTCTAAGATTTGCGGAGTTAATCGGAATTTGGTTTTTAATTGTTTCAGTTCAAAACCACTCCTGTCTTTAACCGATAATTGAATCCCCGCTGAAAGCGTATCTTTTAAAAATTTCAGATTTGCAATTTCTCCATTCAGTTGCGACATATCAATATGTGCCTCATCAAAACCTTTGTCTGGTTTTTTCAAGTCATTATCAATCCAAACACTCCCATTCACGATCTTGAAGGAATTCACTTGCAAGAACAGGTTGCCCGAATTAAAATACATTCCAGTGTCTTTTAGTACGGGTAAAGATTTTGGGCGAGGTGGTCGAAGACCTGCTAGATTTTGTAATTGAAAAAAGGGTTGGTCTAAGTAAACCGAATTAATCACAAATTGGTTGTGCACCAAATCGGTTTTATCAATATCTACCAATAGCGCCCTAGTTTTCCAAACCATTCTTTCTCCTACCCAAAAGTCGTTTTTGATAAGCTGTAGCTTTTTGATATCAATTTTCCGAACTTGTAAATTGATAGATTTTTTATTTTTGGGGGTAGTATCCCCAGTTGAAAAATAATCAGCCAAAAATTGATAATTCCAGTTACTGTCTTTTCGGTTTAATAAAATTCGGGCATCTTCCAGACCCAAATAAGTGATTTCAACTTTATCTTTCAAAAAAAACCAGTCCGTAATTCTGCATTTTAGTTGACCTGCATATAATAGGGTATCCTGATGTAAGTCTTTTATTAAAATGCCATCTAGGTTCACCTTGTTGAAAAGAGATAAACTAATATGTTGGATGCTGATTTCTGTTTTTAGTTCTTTAGATAGATAATGGGTAACCCAGCCTATCAGCTTATTTTGTACATAGTTTGTTTGCACGGCAATCAATAATGCCAGCAATAGGGCAACGAGCGCCAGTAGGGTTCTTCGTAATATCTTTAGGAACTTCTTCAGATTTCTTCAATTCAAAGGTAAAAATAGGCATTCAACAGTTTGCAAATACAATACCAAATGCCCTATTCCGAGCTTTTTTTACATATTATTTGTTATTGTTGAAGGGGTGGGTACTCCCTATTCGTCTCTATGGCTGATTGCTTTCACATATCCTCGCCACTTTTCTATTACTTGTTGCATATCCGGGGGCAGGGGGGCCTCAAAAAACAGGGAGGCACCGGTAACCGGATGAATAAATCCGAGGGTTTGCGCATGCAGGGCACAGCGGGAACAGATTTCGAAGCAATTTTGAACAAACTGCTTGTATTTTTGGTAAATCGTACCCTTTAAAATGGCATCCCCACCATATTCCCAATCATTGAAGAGGGTATGGCCAATATGCTTCATGTGCACCCGAATTTGATGCGTTCTTCCAGTTTCCAACACACATTCTACCAGGGTAACATAGTGAAATCTTTCGAGTACCCTATAATGGGTTATGGCATGCTTGCCGGTATCCCCGTCTGGAAATACATCAAACATTTTCCGGTGTTGCCGGTGACGGGCAATATGCCCCGTAATGGTTCCTTCATTTTCTTGAACATCTCCCCAAACCAGGGCCATGTATTTTCTTTGAACCGTATGGTTAAAAAATTGACGGGCAAGATGGGCGGCGGCTTCCCCGGTTTTGGCTAAAACGATCAATCCCGTGGTGTTTTTATCTATCCGATGTACCAGGCCATATCTCGGAAGGGTATCCTCATCAATGCCAGGATGTTGCTGATCGATATAATAGGCCACCCCATTTAACAAGGTTCCGCTGTAATTGCCTACGCCTGGATGCACTACCATATTGGCGGGCTTATTCAGCACCATTAGGGCATCATCTTCGTACACGATGTTTAGGGGGATGTTCTCTTTTTTAAGCACTGTATGCTCCGGGTTAATCAAGCTCATTAAAATAAGCTCATCCCCAGGCTTTATTTTGTAATTGCTTTTTACCATTTTTCCATTTACGGTTAAAAAGCCGGCTTCAATGCCCTTTTGCACCTTATTTCGCGTGGCGCCCTCTACGTGCATTTGAACCCATTTATCTATTCGAA
>CAIUKP010000100.1 GCA_903899675.1 uncultured Bacteroidota bacterium
ATATTACTAATGTCAAAAGTGCAAGCTTTTTCAAAGGCCTTTTCTTTCATCCTTGCTAAATAATCGGGATTACTTAGCACTTGGATTGCATAGTTGCTCATGGCTTCAGTGTCTCCTACCTCAGCCAAAAAGCCGGTTTCACCCGATATATTAATTTCTGCTAAACCGCCGGCATTAGAGCTAATTACCACTACCCTTGCAGCCATTGCTTCCAGAGCAGCTAATCCAAAACTTTCATATTCAGAAGGCAATAGAAAAACATCACTTACCGCTAAAATATCTTCCATTTGTTCCTGCTTGCCTAAAAATCGAACCTGCTCATCCACCCCTAGTTGTCGGCACAACTCTTCTGCCGCATGCCTTTCCGGTCCATCCCCTACCATCAATAACTTAGAAGGGATAGTTGCTTGCACTTTAGCGAAAACCTTTATAACATCGTCTATTCGTTTCACTTTTCGGAAGTTGGAAGCATGAATCAGAATTTTTTCATTATCCGGGGCAATCACTTGCCTAAAAGCATCCAACGGTTTTTTGTCAAAACGTTTTACATCTACAAAATTATATATCACTTCTATCTCCTTGCGAATGTCGAAATAGCGATAAGTCTCTTCCCGCAAATTTTTTGAAACCGCCGTAATGGCATCACTTTCATTAATTGAAAAAGTTACTACCGGCTCATAGGTTTTATCCTTTCCTACTAAAGTAATGTCTGTTCCATGTAAAGTAGTTATAACCGGCACATTTCTGCCATTCTTTTGCTTTACAATCTGTTTAGCCATATAGGCAGCAGAAGCATGGGGAATGGCATAATGCACATGTAAAAGATCTAAATCGTGATTGATAATTACATCCACCATGGTGCTGGCCAGTGCTAGTTCATAGGGGGGATAGTCGAAAAGCGGATAGGTAGGAACCCGAACTTCGTGATAGAAAATATTGGTATTAAACTCATTTAATCGAACGGGCTGCTGATAAGTTATAAAGTGAACTTTGTGTCCTTCATTTGCCAGCGCCTTTCCCAATTCAGTGGCCAAAACACCGCTTCCCCCAAAAGTGGGATAACAAACAATACCTATTTTCATATTCAGCGGAGATTAAATACTTTTGTTTAGCAACCTGAAAGTAACAATAAAAAACGCATTCCCTAAAGTGTTATTTTATTTAACCATTTGAATTTCCAATTGTTTAACTTTATCCTATGAAAAAAGCAGCCATTACCCTATTCTTACTGCCAATTTTATCTTTTGCTCAGGCAGATGCCGACTCGATATTTATAAAAAAAATGTCGGATGATATACTCCGAAACGGAAAAGCCCACGACCTGCTCCGACAACTCACCAAACAGGTGGGAGGCCGATTGGCTGGTTCACCGCAGTTTGCCCGCGCCGTTGGCTGGGGAAAATTTACCATGGAAATGGTAGCTCCAGATAAAGTGTTTTTACAACAATGTATGGTTCCCCACTGGGTTAGGGGAGGTGCCGATTTAGCAACTATCGTGGAAATGGACAAAAAGCCGTTCCCCAAAAAATTAGATGTGTTGGCACTGGGTAATTCAATTGGCAAGGGTACCGTTCAGGCTCCCTTACTAGCAGTAGCCGATTTTGCCGAATTAGAGAAACGTAAAGATAGTGCTGTTGGAAAAATAGTATACTTCAACAAAGGATTCGATCCTACCAATATAAAGCCCTTTATATCCTATGGCCAGGTTGGTATTTACCGTCGTAATGGGCCCAGTCTGGCAGCAAAATATGGTGCAGTGGGTGTTATGATCCGGTCACTTACCGAGTCGGTTTCGAATGACCCTCATACCGGTGCCATGGCTTATAACGACTCTTTCCCGCGAATTCCTGCCGTTGCACTTGGCCCTCGCGATGCAGATGAAATCTGGAATCTAAGTCGGAAATCATCCTTGGTGGTTTCGATGACTACCAATGGAAAATTTTTGCCAGACACTATTGGCCATAATGTGGTAGGAGAACTTACTGGAACGGATTTTCCTGGAGAATTTATTATTATAGGTGGACACCTTGATAGTTGGGATGTGAATGAAGGCGCGCACGACGATGGCGCTGGGGTTGTGCAAACTATAGAAGTAATGCGCGTTTTAAAAGCTATGGGATATAAGCCCAAACACTCCATACGTTTTGTATTATTTGCCAACGAAGAAAATGGATTACGCGGAGGTACTAAATATGCACTCGAAGCCGAGGCTAAAAAAGAGAAACATATTTTTGCCCTGGAAAGCGATGCCGGAGGCTTTACGCCCAGAGGCTTTACAGTGGGGGGATTAAATCCAGCCCAATTAACGAAAATGCAATCCTGGGTGAAATTGTTAACCCCCTATGGCGTAACAGAAATCAGCAATGGAGGAGGAGGTGCAGATATCGGCCCATTAAATCGACTTTTTTCAACCCCCGTTTGTGAGTTGGAACCGGATCCGCAACGATATTTCGATTATCACCACGCCCGAACAGATGTTTTTGAGAATGTTAACAAGCGGGAATTATTACTAGGGGCAATCAACATGGCTGCGCTCATTTATTTAATTGATAAATACGGATTATAAAATGAAAATTGTAAAAAAGTTTTTTAGGTATTTGCTGGTATTTATTCTACTGGCGCTAGCTCCCTTCATTTACTGGAGATTTTATTATACAGTCGCCGATGGAACACAGGCTGGTATGCTAAATGTTTTTCAAAAGAAAGGACTGATTTTTAAAACCTATGAAGGCAAATTAATTCAAAGTGGATTCAAGGCTAATATCCAGAGCAACGAATTTTCATTTAGCGTTACTGATTCCCGTTTAGCCGATCAACTAATGAAATTATCGGGAAAAGAATTAAACCTGCATTACAAACAATATTTGGGCAGTTTACCCTGGAGAGGCATGCAACAAAATATTGTAGATAGCATTTACGAAGTAAGGGATCCAGCCTGGCAGGAAAATTCTATTCGACCGAAAAATTAGTGCAGCTATCGAGTAAGCAAAAGGAAGATTGCCGGTCTTTTATGGTATTGATAAGTGCCTTTTTTCCATGCACTTATCGGTTGAGTGATGATGCTCTCTGCATCACCGGTAATGTCTGCTGCAACGCATAAAAGTGTTTGATCTCGACAGG
>CAIUKP010000101.1 GCA_903899675.1 uncultured Bacteroidota bacterium
CCCCTGGCTGGCAAGATCTGATGCGATTGCCTTGTACGATATATCCGGAGCGAGAATAGAATTTGGAAGTTTTTCAAAATACTCCATATCTAAACCGTGATAGCCAATACCCTCTTCCGGCATCCAAAGCTGAAGCCGAAACGGCAGTATCTTTTTTGGGTTCGTTGCATGCAGCAAACCATAGTAACAATAGAAAACCATATTTCATTGTTTAAAGATACGAGATTCCTGGGAGCCATTTGTCAACCGAGAATTCAATGAATGCGTAAGGTATGGTTTAGGTAACTAGCAGCTTTTTACACGGTAATTCGGCATACTTTATTACTTTTAATTATTAAATCATACCATATGAGGCTGTTGATACCTGTTTTAGCAGTAGTGTTTTTTTTCAGTTCCTGTAAAACCAACAGTTCCGTTGCGGAAGCAAAAGATACCTTGCAAATCAATGGCCACCCCGCTTGGATGTTACAGGGCAATATTTACGAGGTGAATGTGCGGCAATACACGCCCGAAGGAACTTTCCGGGCATTTGAAGCTCATTTAGACCGGCTAAAAGATATGGGCGTGCATACCATTTGGTTTATGCCGATTCAGCCCATCAGCAAGCTAAACAGAAAAGGAACCCTGGGTAGTTATTATGCAGTAGCAGATTATACGGGTATCAATCCAGAATACGGCAATATGGATGACTGGAAGCACCTGGTAAAATTGGCGCATGAAAAGGGGTTGAAAGTGATGATAGACTGGGTTCCCAATCATACCGGTGCCGATCATTACTGGTTACAAAAGCACCCGGATTTTTATGTGCGGGATAGCAATGGGGTGGCGGTATCGCAGTTCGATTGGACCGATACCCGTAAGCTCAACTTTTCCAATACCGAATTGCGCGATACGATGATTGCCCAAATGAAATACTGGGTAAAGGAAAGCGATATCGATGGATTCCGTTGCGATTATGCGGTTGGTCCCAAGGCAGATCAGTTTTGGATTCCCTGCCTGCAGGAATTGAAAAAAATGAAAAACCTGTTTATGCTGGCTGAAGCCGATTCGGCCTGGTTACATACCGCAGGGTTTGATGCAACCTATGCCTGGCCTGAGTTTCACCTGATGGTGGATATTGCTGCCGGAAAGAAAAAAGCAAGCGACCTTACCCGATTATTGCAAAAGCTGGATTCCAGTTTACCTGCCAATGCCATTCGACTTTGGTTTACCAGCAACCACGATGAAAATAGCTGGAACAAGGCCGATTATGCTACCATGCCCGGCGCATCGCATACACCTTTTGCCGTTTTAACCCATACGATGCCGCGTTCGTTACCGCTTATTTATAGTGGACAAGAAGAACCGATATTGCGGCCGATTCCTTTCTTTGAAAAGGATACAATTGTATTTAAAAAATTCGAGCGGGCTGCTTTTTATCAGAAGCTTACCCAGCTTAGGGCGCGAAATATGGCGCTTCGCCCGGATGCAGCTTATCAGTCAATAACAACCAACCAACCCGATCAGGTAATCGCATTTCTGCGCACCTACGAAAAACAAAAAGTGCTGGTAGTGGTGAATGTAACGGCCAAAGCGGTTACTTGCTCGCTATCTGGGAATACTATTTCCGGAAAGTATACCGATGTGTTTTCTGCTGCACCGATTACCTTTGCAGCCAATCCAACGGTAACTCTGGAGCCTTGGGGATACAAAGTGTATGAGCTCAACAATTGATATAGAAAAGTACTATGCATAAG
>CAIUKP010000102.1 GCA_903899675.1 uncultured Bacteroidota bacterium
GCTCTAGTGCCAGGAAAACCCGAAGCTTCTGAACTCTTTGCCAGAATTACTACTACAGATACTTCTTTATTAATGCCAAAAGTATCGAGTAAACTTCCGCGTCTTTCCGAGCACGAAGTAGCCATTCTTAAAAAGTGGATAGAGCAGGGCGCAAAGTACGAACCTCACTGGGCCTTTGTGGTTCCACAAAAAGCGCCCTTACCGGCAGTGAACGAAAAAAGCTGGCCAGTAAATGAGATTGACTATTTTATATTGAGTAAAATGGAACGGCAGGGATTGAGTCCTAACGAAACAGCCGATAAAGAGCGATTGTTGAAGAGGGTTTGTATGGATCTTACGGGCATCTTGCCTACTCCCGAGCAAACAGCTGCTTTTGTAAATGATGCATCTGCCAATGCGTATGAGCAACAGGTAGATCGCCTCTTGCAACTTCCGCAGTTTGGAGAAAAAATGGCCATCGGCTGGATGGACCTGGCACGTTTTGCCGACTCACACGGATTTCAGGATGATAGTTATCGTTCTCAGTGGCCTTGGCGAGATTGGGTAATTGATGCCTTTAATCGCAATATGCGCTACGATACTTTTATAACCTGGCAGCTGGCTGGAGACTTGTTGCCCAATGCAACCAAAGAGCAACAACTGGCAAGTGGCTTCAATCGAAACCATAAAATAACCGAAGAGGGTGGGGTGATTGATGAAGAGTATCGGGTGCAGTATGTAACCGACCGCACCAATACCTTTGGCAGAGCCATGCTGGCGATGACGGTGGAGTGTGCCAAATGTCATGATCATAAGTACGATCCCTTCTCTCAGAAAAATTATTATCAGTTATATGCCTTCTTCAACAATGTAAAGGAAGTGGGGTTAGAATCTACCGTGGGCGGACCGGAAACCTATGCGAAAAATCCCCGCATGACGATTACGAATGAGGAAGTACAAAAAACCTTGCGCTTTATTAATAAAAAAGATACGGGCAAACTGGAAGTTTCTGTAATGGCCGACCGCGATACATCTAGAAAAACATTTCTGTTGATTCGGGGTAATTATGATACTCCGGGAGAAGAAGTTCGTGCTGCAACACCGCCGGTTGTTTTGCCTTTCGACTCCACCCGATGGAAAACAAATCGCTTAGGATTAGCTCAATGGATGTTTGATGAAAAAAATCCGCTAACGGCACGGGTATTTGTTAACCGCATCTGGCAAGAGTTTTTTGGAAGAGGCATTGTGAAAACGGCATCCGACTTTGGTATGCAGGGCGATTTACCCTCAAATCCTCCATTACTTGATTGGCTGGCGGCAGATTTTCAACAGCATGGCTGGGATATGAAAAGATTGATTCGGCAACTGGTTTTATCGGCAACCTATCGGCAGTCTGGAAAAATCAGCGCAGACAAATTAAAAAAAGATCCCCTGAATATTTATTTATCGTATGCACCACGTGCCCGATTTCCTGCGGAGCTAGTAAGAGACATTATACTCAGCAGCAGTGGATTGTTGAATACAGAAATTGGAGGGCCCAGTGTGAAACCCCTTCAGCCTCCCGGATTATGGGAACTGGCTACTTCGGGAAGAGGCATCTTGAAAAAATACGTTCAGGATACTGGAAAACTATTATACCGAAGAGGGCTGTATACTTTTATAAAACGCACTGTACCGCCCCCTTCGATGATGATATTTGATGCCAGTAACCGTGATGAATGTCAAACCAGTAGATATCGTACCAACACGCCGCTGCAGGCATTGGTGATGTTGAATGACCCCACGATGATTGAGGCTTCCAAGGCATTGGCAGACCGACTTTTACAAACAGGTACAAACCCTTCACAAGTAATTACCTCCGCATTTCAGCGGATCATTTGCCGAACACCCGATGCCAAAGAAAAAGAGGTGTTAATAAGTTATTGGGAACAGGCAGTTGCTGAATTGAGAAAAAATCCTGAGAATGCCCGCAAAATAATTTCTGTGGGCAATTATCAGTCGGTTACAAAAGATACTATTTTACTGGCTGCAGCTATGCAGGCTATCCAGGTAATGTATAATATGCAGGAAGCGATTACTAAAACCTGATTATGGAAAAAGAATTATTAGAACATA
>CAIUKP010000103.1 GCA_903899675.1 uncultured Bacteroidota bacterium
CATTTCAACCAATAACCTAGCTGCAGCCCGCAATAAATCGATTAACAACAACAACAATTACTTTACGCTTCCCAAAGTGGGCGGTAATAATAATTCTTCTCGTGAACCGAGTTTTGGGAATCTTATAAAAACTGTATTTACCAGTTCTGGTGAAAGTTTCGACCGGGCAGCCCGAACATTCAGTCCTAATACACCAGGTAATTCATCATCTGGTGGATCAATGCCTGCAACTTCTTCCTCAGCCGGTGGTAACAGCGGTGGATTTGGAAGTACCGGATCATCTGCCAGTGGCGGACGGGGTGGCAGAAACAACTAATTGCCTGAATAATTCTTTTCACAGTAACATTTTATCTTCCTTTCGATAGAAGCTGATATATTATTGCCCATTGGAAACTAATTAATTATGAAATGTAAGTATATATTTTTCCTGCTTTTGTTTGCCGTTGCAACTACTACGCAGGCACAAAATCCAGAAGATGCACTTCGCACTGCTTGGTTTACACAAAACGGAACAGCCCGAATGATGGCCATTGGTGGAGCGATGGGATCACTGGGAGGAGATATAACGGCCAACCATGTTAATCCTGCAGGTCTCGGTTTATTCAAAACGCGAGAAGTAGTTATCTCGCCCGGATTTACTCTCAACAATAATCGATTCAACTATCGGGGCACTGATACATCGGGTAACAAAAATGCTTTTCAATATGGTACCGTTGGCCTTGTTTGGGGCAGCAGTAAGAACAACAGCTACTCCAAATATACCAGCTCGGCCTTCGCCATTTCAGTGAACCAATTGGCTAATTATCAAAATCGCGAGAGCTTTCGGGGCAATAATAATTTTAGTTCTTTCACGGAGCAATACTTAGAAGAACTGGTGCGCGACCGAGCAGATACAAACGCCGCTTTGAGTAATTATATTTTTGGCTCTTCCTTGGCATTCCGAACATTTTTAATAGATACCACCAGTGGTCCGGGCAACCAGGTTACAGGATACCAAAGTCTGGTACCCATTTCATCCGGCGTTAGTCAATTGTACGATGCGATTACCCGCGGAGGCTATCATGAAATTGCTATCGGAACTGCCGGCAATGTGCAGGATAAATTATATGTAGGCTTTAGTGTTAATCTTCCTATCATTTATTACAACAGAGAATTTTTTTACAAAGAATCAGACCTCACGAACAAAACCAATAATAGTTTCAGCTTTTTCGAATACAAAGAAAACTTTACCTCTAATGGGTTTGGTATTGGAGGTAAATTGGGACTGATTTACAAACCCGTAGAAATGTGGCGATTGGGATTTGCCTTTCATACTCCCCAATTGATAGGTTTTAAAGATCGTATCCGAAGTTCTATAACGGCCAATACAGAATCCTATGCCGGAACTAGATCAGAAACCAGCGACAACCTGAATAGTGGCAATGCTGGCATAAGAGAATACAATTTAAGTACCCCCTGGAGAGTGATTGCCAGCATCAGTCATGTTTTTAGAGAAATCAACGATACACGCCAACAGCGGGCTTTTATTACGGCCGATCTGGAATATGTGAATTATCGTTCTGCCCGGTTTCATGGAACCAATAGCAGCACAGATCAATTGAATAGGTATTACGACTTTGTTAATGAAACCATCAAAGACATTTACAAAGGTAATATCAATGCACGCCTGGGAGCAGAATTGAAGTTTAATACCTTCATGTTTCGGCTGGGTGGCGCTTATTATGGTAGCCCATACAACAATGAAAATCTTCAGGCCAGCAAATGGTTGGCTTCGGGTGGATTAGGCTACAGAAATAAAGGAATGTTTATAGACCTTACCTATTCTCATACATTTTTACAGGATGCCCGCTTTCCCTATTTGTTGAGCGACAAGGCCAATACTTATGCAGAACAGAGGGGAAGCCTGGGAAGGGTATTGGTAACACTAGGCTTTAAAATTTAAAAAAAATTTAAGGACTTGCTTTATTTTTTAAAAGCGATTTATTCGGGTATGAACACCTGCCAATGCGCTTTTTTTCAATTCTTCCTGAATAAAAAAATCAGCAGCTAAGTGACTGTATCTTTTCTATACTGATTTCATTGGCAGGAAGATGAAAAAAGCCGGGCTGCTTTTTAAACCAGGTGATTTGCCGGCGGGCATACTGCCAGGTGTTGATTTTTATTTGCTGAACAGTTTCGTCCAAAGAACTTTTTCCTTCCAAATGATTGATCAATTCGCGATAACCTACTGTTTGTAAAGCAGGCAGGTGCCGAAAATCAAAAACGGATTTTACTTCCTCTAATAATCCCTCCTTCATCATAGCATCTACCCGCTCATTGATTCGTTGGCGAAGTACCTCTGGAGGAACGGTAATTACCAGTGGAGTAATCGCAAACGAACGCCTAGCGGGTGTTGCATTTCTAAAAGCCATGATAGATTTACCGGTAGCCTGTAATACTTCGAGCGCCCTTTGCAGTCTGCGTGGATTTTGTTGTTCTGCCTGTTGCCAGAAAGCCGGATCACGATGCTGCAATTCTCGTTGCAACCAGATAAGTCCTTTTGACTGATATTCCTGCTCAATCGCATGGCGCACCGAATCGGGTACTTCGGGCATGGGGTCGATGCCTTCCATAAATGCCTTTATATATAATCCGGTTCCACCACACATAATAACTGTAGAATGATTTGCGAACAATTCCGTTACTTTTTGTAATGCCATTTGTTCAAATAAACCTGCATTAGAGGGCTCAGTAATCGATTGACTAGCAATAAAATGATGCGGTATAATTGCTAGCTCTTCTTCTGTTGGGCGAGCAACCCCAATAGATAATTCCTGAAAACATTGGCGGGAATCAGCTGAAATAATTTCGGTAGCAAGCTCACTAGCCAGTTGAACAGCAATTGCCGTTTTTCCAGTTGCGGTTGCGCCTGCTATAATAATAACGTTGGGGGTGTGCTGCATAAGTGGGCGCATTCAGTTGAAAAATAGAACCGGAAACTAAAAATCTTCGCCCGAATCAAAAGCATCTGTTTCTGAAGCATCGTTGGCACTATCTGCCTCATCCGACTCGCCATCTTCCTCCCCTTCTCTCCCAAAACCTTCCGCAGCTTCGGTTAGATCGTATTTTTCTTCAATGTCGGCAAACTTACTACCGAGTAAACTTTTGGTGCCATATTGTTGGGGACCAATTCCTTCGATGCGGGATATAGACGGGTAAGTAATTTTAGGATTTTCTTCTTTGCTAACATGAATCAACTCAATCAAAAAAATCCAGTGTTTTTGAAAATCATACTCGTAAATAAATTTCTGATTGGTATCTTTTATTTCCGAACCAATGGTTACTTCATGCATCAGCAGCGGCTCTACTTTATAGGGCTTATCGTACACAGCCAAACTGATTTCCCTACCTCGGGCCCATTGGTCGTTGCTTCGAAAAAAAGTTGCGGCATGTTGCTGATCAAACTCGAATGATTTTAGAATGATATTGTGTAAATCATTAAAATATTGCTTATGCAAAATTACTACGTCGCGGTAAATGGTCTCATCTTCCTCCAGATATACTCTAAATTTTAGTACTGCCATGCGGGATTGTTTTGCGAGATAATCAGTCAATTGAAAATAATGACTGTTTGAAACAAAAATACTCAATTTCTACTGGTAAGCCCTAGTTCTTTCCCTTTTTCCTGCATGAATAAAAATGCAGCTTCATAGTCATTGGGGATAATCCCGTCTAAAATTGCTTCCCGAATCGCATCTTTAATTATACCAACCTGTTTGCCCGGCGAAATAGAAAAGTATTGCATAATCATTTCACCAGTTACAGGGGGCTGCCAATTCCGCAACTGATCGGTAGCTTCCACTTCGTGCATGCGATGCCGAACCAACTCAAAGTTTTGTAAATATCGTTTTACTTTCACCTTATTTTTACTGGTGATATCGGCTTCGCATAAAGTCATCAAACTATCAATATCCTCTCCTGCATCAAACAATAAACGGCGTACTGCACTATCGGTAATATTTTCTTTAGTTAAGCTGATGGGCCGAAGGTGAAGTAATACCAATTTTTGTACCCACTTCATTTTTTCGTTCTGCGGCAATTTTAGTTTGTTGAATATCTTGGGCACCATTCGGGCACCCACAACTTCATGCCCATGAAACGTAAATCCATGACCAGGCTCAAATTGCTTGGTAGCCGGCTTACCGATATCGTGCAATAATGCTGCCCATCTTAGCCACAGATCATCGGATACAGCAGCCACATTATCCAATACCTGCAGGGTATGATAGAAATTATCCTTATGC
>CAIUKP010000104.1 GCA_903899675.1 uncultured Bacteroidota bacterium
AAGCAGCCTATTTTCACAATACGCTCGAAAATCTTACCCAAGCACTGGATTTATTTTATTTCCCTTCTTCCTTTAAAATTCGTAAAGATTTTAAGCAGCTGAATTCTTCACATGTTATGTTGCGAACCGAGGCACTCACCAAAATTGCCGCCGGCGGAAATAAAAAAGTGGTAATCACTTATCCCGAGGCTTTATTCGAGAAAGTAGTGATTCCCGAAACCCTCAGCAACAATATCATCCGCATAAAAACCAATGACACCATCTCTCCAGATCAATTGATGGAAAGCTTTGTTAAATATGGATTCCGGAGAAGTGATTTTGTGTACGAACCCGGTCAGTTTGCATTACGTGGCGGCATTCTCGACATTTACTCTTATGGAAATGAAAAACCCTATCGGATTGAATTATTTGGGAACGAAGTAGACAGTATACGCCTATTCGACCCCGAATCGCAGTTAAGTGAGCGAAGATTATTGCAGGTAACCATTATCCCTAACGTAGCAACTCAGTTTAACTCCTCTATAAAAGTTCCTCTACCCGAGTTTCTTCCGGAGGACACGATTATTTGGCTGAAGAGCTGGGAAGTGATAGCAGAAAAAATGGATGATCAGCTGGCTTCCTTTCAATCTTTTATCCAATTACCCCCCGATTCCCAAGTACAGGAAGGATTTGAAGAGGAGGAATTAGATCAGGCTCATCACCCAAATGAGGATGATTTTTATCTCTCTTCGAGTTTGGATGCGCTATTAGATGAACGGCATGTGGTAGAATTTGGATATCCTTCCGGAAAAGCCAAACTTGAATTAGAAGGCAGTACCCGTCCGCAGCCCTCTTTCAACCGCCGGTTTGATTGGTTAATCAGCGACCTGAAAGAAAAAGAGCAGGCCGGTTATCAGGTTTTTATTTTCGCCGAGCAAGTGAAACAATTAGAGAGACTGAACAGTATTTTTACTGACTTGCAAACGCAGATCGATTTTATTCCGATAAGCACGGCCATTCATGAAGGTTTTATAGACGATCAGTTGAAGATGGTTTGTTATACCGACCATCAGATATTTCAGCGCTACCATAAATACCGGGTTAAGCAGGCCTATAATAAAAATAAGGCCCTCACCATAAAAACGCTGCGTGATTTACAACCGGGCGATTATGTTTAGCACAACGATCAAGGCGTGGGTGTATTAAGCGGTTTGCAGAAAATTGAAGTGAATGGAAAATGGCAGGAAGCAGTTCGGTTGCTTTATAAAGATTCAGACATTTTATATGTAAACATTAACTCACTGCACAAAATTTCTAAATTCTCTGGCAAAGAAGGTACTCTTCCAAAAGTAAATAAACTGGGTAGTGATGCCTGGCAAAAACTGAAAGAAAAAACCAAAACCAAGGTTAAAGAAATTGCTTTCGACCTTATTAAACTATACGCCCAACGCAAGGCCCAGCAAGGTTTTGCGCATAGTCCCGACAACTACATGCAGCATGAATTGGAAGCCTCTTTTATTTACGAAGACACGCCCGATCAAGGCAAAGCTACCGCAGATGTTAAGAAAGATATGGAAAGTGAAAGTCCTATGGATCGATTGGTTTGCGGCGATGTAGGATTTGGTAAAACCGAAGTGGCCATTCGCGCCGCATTCAAAACCTGTTTGGATGGTAAACAAGCGGCCATATTGGTTCCAACCACCATTCTGGCTTTTCAGCATTATAAAACTTTTAAAGAACGGTTGAAGGATTTTCCGGTAACCATCGACTTTATCAATCGGTTTAAGTCGGCCAAGGAAAAAAAGGAAACCTTGCAAAAACTAACAGCCGGAAAAATAGATATTATCATCGGAACCCACGGATTGTTGGGCAAGGAAGTGGTTTTTAAAAACCTCGGGTTAATGGTGATTGACGAAGAACAAAAATTCGGTGTTGCGCATAAAGAGAAATTAAAGACCATCAAAGCCAGCGTTGATTGCTTAACCCTTACTGCTACTCCTATTCCTAGAACGCTTCAGTTTAGTTTAATGGGGGCGCGTGATTTAAGTATTATCAATACCCCACCTCCTAATCGTCAGCCCATACAAACGGAGTTGCACGTTTTTAACGACGATTATATTCGCGAAGCCATTTATTACGAAACGGAACGGGGCGGACAGGTTTTCTTTATTCATAACCGAATTCAGGGACTGGCGGAAATGGCCAATATGATACAAGGACTATGTCCGGATATTTCTATTGGCTTTGCCCACGGACAACTAGAGGGGCATGAATTGGAACAGCGGATTCTCGATTTTATTGAACGGAAGTATGATGTGCTGATTTGCACCAATATTGTAGAAAGTGGTGTGGATATTCCGAATGTGAATACGATTATTGTAAATAATGCCCATCATTTTGGCCTCAGCGATCTGCACCAGCTGCGGGGTAGGGTAGGGCGGAGCAATAAAAAAGCTTTTTGTTATTTATTGGCCCCCTTGGCTACTTTACCAGCTGATAGCAGAAAAAGATTACAAACCTTAGAGCAGTTCAGCGACTTGGGCAGTGGATTTCAAATAGCGATGCGCGATTTGGATATTAGAGGAGCGGGTAATATGCTGGGTGGTGAGCAAAGTGGATTTATGGCGGATATAGGATTCGATATGTATCAGAAAATATTGGATGAAGCCATACGTGAGTTGAAACGTTCAGCTTTTAAAGAAGTGTTCCGCGATGAAATTATTCAGCAAGATGAATATGTAAGTGATTGCACCATCGACACCGACCTTGAAATATTAATTCCTGATGAGTATGTAGAAAGCATTACTGAGCGACTTTCTCTGTATACCCGATTAGATAATTGCGAAAAAGAGGAAGAAATAGCTGTTTTTCAGCAAGAACTGGAAGATCGCTTTGGCCCGATTCCTCAGCCGGTTAAAGATTTGATGATAACCATTGTCTGCCGCTGGAAAGCAGTGGATATTGGCTTCGAAAAAATTACCCTTAAAGACAATACGATGCGTTGTTACTTTATCAACCGCCCCGATTCGCCTTATTTTGAGTCGGATTTGTTTAGGAGGGTGCTGCTTTATTTGCAAGAAGGAACCCACCAGGCACGTTTAAAACAAACGGGTCGAATGTTTTTAATGGTGGTAGATCATATTAAGTCTATGGAAAATGCTCAGCGTTTTTTACAAGCAATGCACCGGTATCTCTTTCCAAATAAAATTGAGCCCGCTTCAACTAACACCAATTCAGAAACATAATCTCAAAAAAAAAGGTATCTAAACAGATACCTTTTTTTTGATTAGCCTCTTAATCTTATTACTTAGAAATTTTGTTTTGCAACACCATCTTTAATGGCTTGCAAGGCTTTCGCTTCACCTAGAATAGCAGCCATTTTATTTCCTTTTCCATCGTGTCCGGATGCCATGTAGCCTCCGCGTGCTGTTTTGGTAATTACAGCGTCTTGCAATGGAACATTTTTTTCTTTGGTTTTCAGGCAATATGCTTTAATCATTTTTGAAGTGTCCATGTGGGTTGAGTTTTTGTATGAGTAATAAATTCTTTGTTATGTTAATACAAGGTATGATTTTTTTGTTCAAACAGCTACCTTACTCTGCCGGTAAGTAATCCACAAGTTTTTCCCGATTTTACATGTGGGTATTGAAAGCTACACATCAATTTTGGCATATCGTGCATGGGTTTCAATAAATTCCCTTCTAGGAGCCACTTCATCACCCATTAACATACTGAAGATTCTGTCGGCCTCGGCAGCACTTTCAATGGTTACCTGTTTCAGTGTTCTTCTGGCAGGGTCCATCGTGGTTTCCCAAAGTTGATCGGCATTCATTTCTCCCAAACCTTTATATCGTTGTGTTGTAACGCTGTCATCTTTTCCCCCACCGATTTTTTCAATTAGTCCCTTTCTTTGCTCCTCATTATAGGCATACGCCTGTTCTTTACCTTTTTTAACCAAATATAAAGGTGGCTGGGCTATGTATACATATCCTTGCTCCACCAGTTCTTTCATGTAGCGGAAAATAAAAGTTAATATGAGGGTAGCAATATGCGATCCATCCACATCGGCATCCGTCATAATCACCAGCTTATGATACCGAAGTTTTGCAATATTCAAAGCTTTCGGGTCTTCTGGTGTTCCTACGGTTACCCCCAGTGCAGTGTACATATTTCGGATCTCCTCGTTCTCATAAATCTTATGCTCCATCGCTTTTTCTACATTCAGAATTTTACCTCTCAGTGGTAAGATGGCCTGATAACTTCTGTCGCGACCTTGCTTTGCAGTTCCGCCGGCCGAATCTCCCTCTACCAAATAGAGCTCACATTTTTCCGGATCACGTTCGCTGCAATCGGCCAGTTTTCCGGGTAAACCACCGCCACTAAGTACAGACTTACGCTGAACCATGTCTCTGGCTTTTTTGGCAGCTACCCTTGCTTGTGCAGCAAGAATTATTTTCGAAATTACGTTCTTAGCTTCTTTGGGATTTTCTTCCAGGTAGGCTTCCAGTGCTCTTGCAACAGTGGTTTGCACAATACCGCTTACTTCACTGTTACCCAGTTTGGTTTTGGTTTGTCCTTCAAATTGCGGTTCGGGAACTTTTACGGAAATGATGGCACTTAGTCCTTCACGAAAATCATCTCCTTCTATGTTAACCTTGGCTTTTTCGAATAAGCCCTGCTTATCGCCATAGGTTTTGAATACGCGTGTTAATGCTTGTCTAAATCCAGTTACATGCGTACCTCCCTCAATCGTGTTGATATTATTTACATAGGAGAAAATATGCTCCTTAAAATCATCATTGTAGGTGAGCGCCACTTCTACGGCAATATTGGAGCTGGCATCAAATCCATCTACATACAAGGGAGCCGGAATTAATGGATTGCGATTCCCGTTTCTGTCGAGCATCTCTACGAACTCGATAATACCTCCCTCGCTGTAAAAACTTTTGCTGTAAGTTTTGCCTTCATCGTCTAATTCCCGGAGGTCGTGTAAGGTAATCTGAATGCGTTTGTTTAGGTACGACAATTCACGCAATCTGCCTTCCAGTATCTCTTTGCGGTAAACGGTTTCCTGAAAAATGGTGGCATCCGGCCAAAAATGAACATGGGTACCTGTTTTGTCACTTACGCCAATTTCTCTAACGGTATAATCCGGAATGCCGGTATGGTATTGTTGCTCGAATATTTTTCCTTCACGCTGAACGGTTACCAGTAATTTCTTACTTAGTGCATTTACACAACTTACCCCAACCCCATGTAATCCACCCGAAACCTTATACGTGTCTTTGTCAAATTTACCACCGGCATGTAAAACGGTCATTACAATCTCCAGGGCACTTTTTTGTTCTTTGGTATTGATGCCAGTAGGAATTCCGCGGCCATCATCTTGCACACTAACCGAATTATCTTCATGAATAATAACGGTAATATTTTTGCAATAGCCAGCTAAGGCTTCATCAATTGAGTTATCTACTACCTCATAAACCAGGTGATGGAGCCCTTTAATGCCGATATCGCCAATATACATGGCAGGTCTTTTTCTAACGGCTTCCAGCCCCTCCAGTACCTGAATACTGTCTGCTCCGTATGACTGCTTTTTTTGTTCTTTTTCCTGTTCTTTTTGTTCTTCCGGATCCTGCTGCATGGTTCTCTGTAAATTGGTGAGTGAGTACAAAAAATATATCCTACAAATTTACTGAAAACTGAGTCGGAAACCCTGTTAAAATTCCCCCGTTTTTTCCCCATTTTCAGCCTTTTTTTGGTGATAAAAAAGCCCGTGATTTCGCGGGTTTGGGCGGTTTTATCCGAATTGGCAGGAAAGGCGTAATTTTGCAGTTGGATGACCACCGAACAAACCATATTATCCTGGGGAGAAGAACACCCCGCTTTTACCGATGGAAACCTGCTTTTTCAGAATAAAAAGCAGATTCCCGGCTCGGTACAGTACGATATTCGCCGCTACAAAGCCAATTTTCCCATGGCTATGCAAGATACAGGCATGATTATCTACCATTTTCAACCCGCGCAACCCAAACAACAGTACCTCGAACTGCGTTATTGCATCAGCGGTAACCGCTATTGTCCGGATAAAAATTGCAGTCAATGTGTGCAAATCCCCACCGAAGGTTGTTTGGGAAAGCAAGCCACCCTCGATTTGTTCACTTTTCACTTTACGGCTGATTTTTTAGGCCAGTTTATCCAAAATGTAAAATTATCCGGCACCCGCGACGAAGTGCTGGCTTTTCGCCATCCAGAGTCGTTTACCCAGATATTTCCGCTGTCTGCTCGCAAAAGAATTGTGCTGGATCAATTATTGAATCACAGTTATTCCGGCTCTCTTGAAAATATTTATGTGAATGCCCGCATCCATGAATTACTTCTGTATGCCCTGGCTTTTTTGGAACCCGAGAAAGAAGAAATCTTTGCCTGTAAGTTTTTAGCCGATGAACAAGGGCGCGAACGCATCCAAATGGCGCGGGATATTTTGTTGGAGCATATTGGTGATCCGATTACTATCAAAGACCTGAGCCGCAAAGTTGCCATGAATGAATGTTATGTGAAAAAGGGCTTTAAAGAGGTTTTTGGTACTACTATTTTCGATTATTATCAGCAACAGCGAATGGAACATGCCAAATACCTGTTGTATGAAAAAGGCTTCAGCGTAACCGATGTTTCTGCACAATTGGGTTATTCCTCCATTTCCCATTTCTCGGCCGCCTTTAAAAAACATACCGGCATTAAGCCCTGTGAATTATTGCAGTAATCAACTGCAACATCCAGCAATTGTTTGTATTCCCTATCTTTATTTACATAATTCTTGCTATGCGTACATTTTTATTCTCAATACTAGTGCTGGCCCTTACTGCCTGTGGCAAACCAAGTGCCGATTTTATTATTCACAATGCGGTAATTTACACAGTAGACAGTAGCTTTTCAGTGGCTTCGGCCATGGCGATAAAAGACGGTAAAATTTTGGCAACCGGTAGCAATGAAGCCATCATGGATGCATACCGGGCTGATAGTATTCAGGATGCAGGTGGGGCCACTATTTTCCCGGGATGGATTGATGCACACGCCCATTTTGTGGGGTATGGACAGTCGCTATTTAAAGTAAATTTATTCGGAACCAAAACCTGGGAAGAAGCTGTTGCCCGGGTAAAGGATTTTGCCAATCAACATCCCGAACTTACCTGGATAGAAGGCCGGGGTTGGGACCAGAATAAATGGCCCGGCAAGCAGTTTCCAGATAATCGTTTATTGAATGAATTGTTCCCCAATAAGCCAGTAGTATTAACTCGGATAGATGGACATGCGTCCATTGCTAATCAGGAGGCACTCAACCGAGCAGGCATTCGGGTAGGCCAAACCATTGAAGGCGGCGCTATCCTTGAAAAAAATGGTCAATTAACCGGGGTTTTAATTGACAATGCCGATAACGCAGTTTATCAAAGTATTCCTTCCGTTACTGCTGCCACTTTCGAAAAGTTTTTATCGGCAGCCCAGGAAAACTGTTTCCAAATGGGGCTCACCTCCATTACGGATTGTGGTTTGAATAATCAGGTGGTTATGCAAATCGATTCGTTACAAAAAGCTGGTAAATTGGCAATGCGTTTAAATGTGATGCTCAGTGATCAGGATGAAAATCTATCCATTTGGTTAAAGCGAGGCCCCTATACTACCGATCGTTTGCGCGTAGGTTCTTTTAAGGTGTATGCCGATGGTGCTTTGGGAAGCCGGGGTGCCTGCCTATTGAATGCCTATAACGATCAACCCGATTGGAAAGGATTTTTACTTCGTTCTCCGGCACACTACGATTCGGTAGCCGCGTTGTTGATTCAATCTGGTTTTCAAATGTGTACCCACGCAATTGGCGATAGTGCCAACCGGGCGATGTTAAACATTTATGCCAAATACTTGAAAGGCACAACAGATAAGCGTTGGCGAATTGAACATGCACAGATTGTTCATCCCAACGATTTCAACCTGTTTGGTGCTTCTGGGATTATTCCCTCCGTTCAACCTACCCATGCCACCAGTGATATGTATTGGGCCGGCGAGCGCCTGGGTGCGGATAGATTAAAAGGAGGATATGCCTACCAGCAACTCTTACAACAAAATGGCTGGATTCCGCTGGGTACCGATTTTCCTGTGGAAGATATATCACCGTATAAAACATTCCTGGCATCCGTTTTTAGAAAGGATGCAAAGGGTTATCCCGAGGGAGGGTTTCAGTTTGAAAATGCATTAACCCGCGAACAAACGATTCGGGGGATGACCATCTGGGCTGCGAAAGCCGGATTTCAGGAAAAAGAAATTGGTAGCCTAGAGCCGGGCAAAAAAGCCGACTTTATTCTATTGTCGGCCAACCTAATGAAAATTCCAGAATCTGAAATCTTACAAACCAATGTTCGCGCAACATATCTGGGAGGTAAATGCGTTTACAAAGCCAAATAAATTAAGCAGGTAAGTTGCCTACCATTTTTTCGGGCTTAACCCACTCGTCAAATTCTTCCGCCGTAAGATAGCCAAGTTGTATGGCCATTTCTTTTAGGGTAGTACCTTGTTTGTGGGCTTTTTGGGCAATCTCTGCTGCTTTGTAGTAACCTATTTTAGGATTGAGTGCCGTTACCAGCATTAAACTATTGCTCACATGTTTTTGTATATTAGCTTCAATGGGTGCTAAGCCAACAGCACATTTTTCATTGAAACTTACACAACCCTCTCCAATTAATCGGGCACTATGTAGGAAATTGTAAATCATTACCGGTTTAAATACATTCAATTCAAAATGTCCGGTGGCGCCTCCAATATTGATGGCTACATCATTACCCAACACCTGTGCAGCAATCATGGTGAGTGCCTCGCATTGGGTAGGATTTACCTTGCCCGGCATGATAGAAGAACCCGGTTCATTATCGGGAATAAATAATTCACCAATACCACTCCTGGGTCCGGAAGATAGCATGCGAATATCATTAGCGATTTTCATTAAGCTAACAGCAACGGTTTTTAACGCCCCATGGGATTCTACAATCGCATCGTGTGCTGCCAGTGATTCGAATTTGTTTTCTGCTGTAACAAAAGGCAATCCAGTAAGTGCAGCAATATGCGCTGCCACTTTTACATCGTAGCCTTGAGGGGTATTGATACCCGTTCCAACAGCCGTACCACCCAATGCCAGCTCACTCAAATGCGAAAAGCTATTGCGTATGGCTTTCATTCCATGATCTAATTGAGCAACATATCCACTCAGTTCTTGTCCTAATGTTAATGGGGTTGCATCCATAAAATGCGTTCGACCAATTTTTACAACATGCATAAATGCCTTACTCTTTTCAGCCAACGTATTTCGCAAAGCTTGAATGCCCGGTAAAGTATTTTCTACCAATACCTTGTAGGCTGCAATATGCATAGCAGTAGGAAAGGTATCATTAGAAGATTGAGATTTATTTACATCATCATTCGGATGCAGAAATTTTTCACTATCGGTAAGCATTCCACCCTGTAACACATGTCCACGATACGCAATTACTTCATTCACATTCATATTGCTTTGGGTACCACTGCCCGTTTGCCATACCACCAACGGAAACTGGTCGCTTAACTTATTTTCCAGTATCTCATTGCATACCAGAGCTATCAAATCACATTTATCTTGGGCAAGAATTCCTGCCTCTGCATTGGTTAGGGCCGCCGCTTTTTTTAGATAAGCAAATGCCTCAATAATTTCTTTGGGCATGCGGTTGATATCTTGCGCTATTTTAAAGTTGTCGATACTTCTTTGCGTTTGAGCGCCCCAGTAAACGTGAGCCGGTACACTAACCTGGCCCATCGTGTCTTTTTCTATGCGATATTCCATGGAGATTATTTTAATAGGATGAATTCGGATGCAAAGGTACGGCTATCGGATGATAATCTTTGTCAGTTTCAATGTTCAAACTGGTTAATCCCCCCGTTTGGGTTTCCGCTTTTTGTCGGGGGTTTTTCTTAATTTCAACCATAATTTTTGATTATGAAATATTGCCTGTTACTATTTGCGCTGTTGGTTACTCGGCTCTTGCCAGCCCAGCCTTATTTACCCACCTGGGAATCACTGGATACAAGACCGGTTCCCAATTGGTTTTCGGATGCAAAATTTGGAATTTTTATCCATTGGGGCGTGTATGCAGTTCCAGGATATACCACCAAAGGAGGGTATGCCGAATGGTATCAGCAGGGGCTGGAAACGGGCGATAGTGCCAAAAAAGAATATCACCGAAAAAAATTCGGCAATCTTACCTATTACCAATTGGCCGATCAGTTTAAGGCAGAACTATATCAGCCCGAAGAATGGGCGAAATTATTTGAGCAATCTGGTGCCAAATACATTGTGTTAACTTCTAAGCACCACGATGGCTATGCTCTCTGGCCCAGCAATGAAGCCAGCCGCACCTGGGGATTTGGCTGGAATTCACTGGTTACGGGCCCCCGCAGAGATTTGTTGGGTGATCTATTTCGGGCGGTTCGAAAAACTTCGGTTCGGGCAGGTATGTATTACTCTTTGTATGAATGGTTTAATCCACTTTGGAAAACAGATCGCAATAAATATGTTTCCGAACACATGTGGCCCCAAATGAAAGAACTCATCAATAATTATCAACCCGATGTATTCTGGACGGATGGAGATTGGGATGCAAACGAGGAAACCTGGAAATCGAAAGAGTTTTTAAGTTGGTTGTACAATGAAAGTCCGGTGAAAGATAAAGTAGTTACCTACGACCGATGGGGAAGTGGCATACGATTTAAACATGGATCGGTTTTTACGCCCGAATATCAACCCGATTTAGACTTTGAGCAACATGCCTGGGAGGAGAGTCGTGGAATGGGCTATTCGTATGGCTATAACCGGGAAGAAGATGCTTGGGATTATAATTCTTCTCAATCCCTCATTTATCACCTCATAGATAAGGTAAGTAGAGGAGGCAATTTTTTACTCGATATTGGTCCCGATGAACATGGAAAAATTCCTCCCATTATGCAGGAGCGTTTATTAGATATCGGACAATGGCTTACTAAAAATGGAGAAGCCATCTATGGCACTTCGCGTTGGAAGTATGCTAGTCAATGGAGCGAGGGTAAGCGCGATTACAAAGCAAAAAAGGGAGAAGATATTATGATGAAGTTAACTGTGCAGCCAAACCCTGGCTATGCGGTTAAAGAAGTTTTTTATACCTATCGTGCTGCCAGTAATCAGTTGTATGCCATCTTGCCACGCTATCCTTCTGATGGAAAAGTAATACTAAAAAATCTGGGCCCCAATGTGCCCCTCAACAAAATCACTTTATTTGCAACTGGCGCCTCGTTGCCAGCAGAAATACGAGGGAATGATGTGATGGTGCAATTGCCTCCTTTCGATCCGGCACGATTCAACACTTCATCTGCGTATGTAATTAAAATAGCTGGATTTGGGGCTTTTCAACCCAAGCCAACCATCGATATTCAATACCAGCCCGACCTATCGGGATCATTGGTTACACTTCGTTCTCCAAAGCCCGGACTTACTTTGGGGTATATGCTGAATAATAGTTCGCAGCCCATGGTGTATGATAAGCCATTTACGGTAAAGGGAGATGGTACCATAAAAGCAT
>CAIUKP010000105.1 GCA_903899675.1 uncultured Bacteroidota bacterium
GTAGTCCTTCAATTCTTCCAACAATAATGGTAGGGGGCGAATACTATCCCAGTAGGCTTTTGATTTTTTATTAGAGCTATCGTAAAATTTAATAACGGTATTATTGAAAAACTTTTTTTCGAATCGAGGTGACAAATTAAACTGATCATACACTTCCACAAAGTTTCCGAAAAGGTCAAAGCCAATTGCTTTTCCTGCGGGATAAATTACCTGATTCTTGATTACCCAAGTAGATCGAGCCGGCACGAACTGCTGCGTGATGCGCAAAGTATCCAATAACTGCATTTGCTGCTTTTTCAATATAGTTAAATCAACGCTATGAATATACCAGTCCCCTTCCGTGATATTGATATACCCGCTAAATAAAGGTTCATATTCTCTTTTGGGGGTTACTTTGATGCGATTGATTTCAATCCCATTTTCGAAAAATGTGCCTTCAAACCGATACCGATAATAAGAAAGTGCCCCTCCGGATAAAGGAGAAATGAACCCACGGGGATTGAGCCCCTCACCTAATTGAATATTATTGTTATACAAATTAATTTGTTGCGGCATATTAAATCCAAACCCATCAATGCGACCACTTACTTTGGTCGAAATAACTTCCACTTTTGATTTACCACTACTATCTACCGACAAACGGGTAACCGATTCAGATAAATAAATCATTTTTCGCTGGGATGTGTCGCCATCTTCAAAATCCACTTTCTTACCAAGATAACTTTTAGGATATTTCCGAAATTGCAATTGACCTTTCACATACACTTCGCATTGGTAGGAATTTAATTCCTTCAGGTGTTGTTTTCGGGCGGCGATTGCTTTTCGGATGATGGCATAGGCGGGGTCTTCCCCTTTGCTAGTTACTTCTACCTGAGCTAACTGGTATTGGCGTGGACTTAAAACAAAATCCACCACTTTGTTATTCTTTGTAAGGGATATTTTCTTTTCCCCCGATGTATACCCTATGTACTGGCCTACGAGCGTATATTCTCCTGGATCTAGATTCATTTGATAAAACCCTCGGGCATTAGCAGAAACGCCTTTGGTGGAGCCCTTTACCAGCACAGAAGAGAAGGGCAATACATTTCCGGAGGAATCTTTTACATACCCACTTACCATTTGGGCATTTAGCTGTAAACTGGTTAAAAACAAAAAAAAGCCGGATAGAAAAAGACGTGAGGTATACATATAAACAAAAATACCTCTGCCATTGCTCGGGCATGTAAAATACTAGGATAAAATGGTGTTAATATTCCCAACCTATTACTCCAGATTAATGCTCAGGATTGCTTTGGCAGATTTGCTCAGCTGATATCCAAAGATGGCGGCAAAACCACTTACAAGTCCGCCCACCAAACCCGTAACAAAAACCAGCAGCATAGAAGAGCTACCCATTTTTAGTAAGGGGGCTACTCTTTGAGAGAGTATATGTTGATTGGCAGTATCTTTTATCCATGCAAGTATAAACCAAAGTAAAAACATGCCTAAAAAGCCTGCGATAAAGGAAGAGAAAGGAGATTGTCTTACCGACAATGCCACCAACATAGAAGTGATTGCAAAAGACCACCATGGCAAATGCGTATAAACACCCATCACATATCCCAAGTAAGCCGTTAATAATACCGAAACCAGAAATTTCATAACTTAAATTAATTGTTAGCAAATGTTATGTGCCACTTAACCTGATCATTTGAAGCAGCGGATTCTTTTTTCAAAAACAAGGCTTTATAATAAGTGCCTTCTGCCCAGCTATTTACAAAGGTATCGTAATATATACTCCCGGGATTGCCGCTCTGGCCGCCGGGATAAATACAATACGCTTCGGTTTCAGCGGTCAAATGCACTATCATTCTCCAGCCGGGTCCGTGATTCGATTTGGTGGCGTTGATCATATCTTCCCCGCCCCCAATGGGCAGATGTAATCTATTTAAAGCAGGAATTTTTAACAGATGTTGTATGTAAGTATCCTTATTTTTTGCCCATTCTAGTTGACCCGATTGCTCCATCAATTCCAGTGCTTTGCAGGCTTTTCGAAGCGCCGTCATCACATCATCCTGAATAGTTTCTGTTTTACCTTTCGTTGTAATATCATCTGCCAGTAAATCGGCGGTTCCTTTCAGCATTCGTTCAAGTAATGAATAGGAATCCGGCTCGGGCAATTTAAATTTACTTCCGGCCATTTCATCCCCCCAAACTGCTGTTTCTAAACTATCCCAAAGGCATCTAAAAATAGTGGCGCCTTTTTCCTGAGGATCCCCCTTAAGATTCCAGGTTTCCAGCAGGGCTAGATACTTTTTTTCATTGGGGGTTAATCCATTTTTATCAATATTCTTTAATAAAACCGGTCGGGCCATTTCAGCAAACACATTGTAATTATTGGTTTGCATCTTCTTCATGTCGTCTGGCGTAATATCGTTCATAGCGGTCAACTTCTTATTGATAACAATTCCACGATATAAAGGAAAATGATGAGCAGAACCTAAATAATAGGGATAAGTTGAATCGGTAGGCTTTTGGTTTGCACTACTTACAAACCCTCTTGCAGGATTTTTAATCATAGGATTTTCTTCCATGGGTATCATTCCCTGCCATTGATAAACTGAATCGGTTCCAGGCATGATAAAGTCGCCCTGATTTTTCCATTTCGCAACAAACGACCCCTGCTGCTTTATTGCGATATCTCCTGATTTGGATGCAAAAACAAAATTCTGGCCGGGGCAGGTCCAGTTTCGGATGGCAGTTGCATAATCATCATAATTTTTTGCACGATTCAATAAATAAAACGCTTTGATTCCGGAATTAGGGGTATTGGCCGTCCACTTAACTGCCAAGGTAAGCCCGCGTGCATCGGGGTTGTTGAATTCATTATCGTAGAGTACTGGTCCGTATTGCGTAATTGGCACTACTTCACTTAAGTTTGCGCCATCTCTTACCTGAATAACTTCCTGCCTTTGTTCGGAAAGAATCCAGTTGCCATTCATCAGGTACTCTTTTTTCAGTTCATCCTTAAACCGAACATTGTACAAGTCCATCACGTCTCTCCCGGCATTGGTTACTCCCCAGGCAATGCTGTCGTTAAAGCCAATCACAACGGCTGGTGCTCCCGGAAAACTAGCTCCATAGGTATTGTGAGAAGGGGTTGAAATTTGCATTTCAAACCACAAACTCGGCAGGTTGAGACCCAAATGGGGATCGTTACAAAGAATGGGAGATTTGCTTTTGGTTTTACTACCAGCAACTGCCCAGTTATTGCTGCCGTTACCTGCATCTGGGGTTGGAACAGCAAAGGGTTGATAGGCAGACGCTTTTTGAACAACTGTATCATTTCTGCCAAAATATCTTTGGGCTGCATCAGCAGGAGTTTGTGGTTTAAATCCGGCTTTTGCAAATCCGGTACCTTTAGGAATAATCGGGTCTAAAGAATCTTGTAAATTAGGATAGAGTTGTTTGAAATTATCCCAGCCAAAATAATTCTTGGCATTGGTCATTTGTAAGTCGGTATTCACATCTCGCCCACTTAAATCGAACGACATGAACATTAAAAACAAATAGGTTTTAATGGGCGTCCAATTTTCAGGCTCATAGTCCAACAACTTGTATTCGAAGGGAATATTTTCGGGTTGTAAGCTGTGTATATAAGCATTCACACCGGCCGCATAAGCATTTACAGAATTTTTCATGGCAGAATCCATGTCGGTAGCGGCCATCGCTTGCTCAGCTCCGTAAACCATTCCCAATCTGCGGAAAAAACGATCGGTGTTCAATCCTTCTTTACCTATTACTTCGCTAAGTCTTCCAGCTGCCACATGGGTTTGAAATTCCATTTGCCAAAGTCGAAATTTTGCATGCAAAAATCCCTGCACAAAATAGGCATCAAAATCATTTTCGGCGAATACATGGGGTACCAAGCGACCATCCACAAATACATCAACTTTTCCCTTTAATTCAGGTGACTTGATCTGTCCATTAAAATCAGCACTGGCAGACTCGGCATTTTGCCAAAAACCCTGCTGTGGGGATAGAAAATAACCAAGGCGGGGGGTTTTAGCAGAGCCGGTAGACCAACGGGTATTCAGCGCCCAGATTAAAGCAATCGTACAAAATAAAGAAAGCGATAAGTAAACAAAACGCATGATATTGGGTTATTGAGGTATGAAAATACAATTTTTTGTGTAAGCAACCGATTTTCATGCCAGTAGGCCATCCTTTCTAAACGCCGCCATTTCGGGTCAATTTTGTAATTTTGCCGCTTATTACTCCATGAAACAATTCAAAGTTCCCCCAACTTATCGCAGTCCGCTCATTTCTGCCATTAAACAACGGAGAAAGGAAGTGGATAAATTAAAGAAGGATTTCACGCCCACGCGGCTGGATATGGGGCCTCTTCAAATTTTGCTCGCCCGGCATTTTGGATTTTGCTATGGGGTTGAAAATGCCATTGAAATTGCCTTTGAAACCATCCGTAAACATCCCGACAAGCGCCTGTATTTACTCAGTGAAATGATTCACAATCCTCAGGTAAATGCCGATTTAACTAC
>CAIUKP010000106.1 GCA_903899675.1 uncultured Bacteroidota bacterium
CAATATTGGCAGGAAAATTTTGGCAATGGGATGACTATTTCCTGCAAAGATGAAAACAGTATTTTCTCCGCTGCCGGAATACATCCGATTCCTGCTCCACAAAGAGAAACGGTTGCCATTATTGAACAGGCACGAGAAAAAGCCCTTCCACCCGTAATCCAAACCAACCAAATTAAAGGAATCATCCATAGTCATAGTAATTGGAGTGATGGCAGTAATACCCTAGAAGAAATGGCTACCGCCGCCTGCGAAAGAGGGTATGAATACCTGGTGATTAGTGATCACTCCCGAGCTGCTTTTTATGCGAATGGACTACACCCCGACCGCATACTGGCTCAACACAGAGAAATTGAACGCTTAAATAAACTACTTGCCCCCTTTGTAATTTTCAAATGTATCGAAAGCGATATCCTCAACGATGGATCACTCGACTATCCAACTGAAGTGCTTGCAAGTTTCGACCTGGTGATTGCTTCCGTACACAGTAACCTGAAAATGCCCCTGGAAAAAGCAATGAGCCGCTTGATATCCGCTATCGAAAATCCTTATACGAGCATATTAGGTCATCTTACGGGCAGACTTTTACTCAGTAGATCAGGCTATCCGGTAGTCCACGAGAAAATAATAGATGCTTGCGTAGCGAATCAGGTAGTAATTGAACTGAATGCCCATCCGAGAAGATTAGATATTGACTGGCGATGGATTGAAAAAGCTATAAATAAAGGAGCGCTCATTTCAATTAACCCAGATGCACATTCCATTGAAGGTTTTGCCGATACTCGCTATGGGGTGCTGGTGGCCCAAAAAGCGGGATTACCTGTTGAAAAAAATCTGAGTAGCTTTAGTGTTGCAGAAATGAAGCACTTTTTACTGATTCAGCAGCAGAAAAGATAAGGGAGAAACTACCGAACTAATTGAGGCCATTCCATAAAAAAGGTAGTTCCCCTACCCCATTGTGTTTCAAATCGGATGGTTCCGCCAGCCTGTTCCATAATTTTTTTACATATAGCTAATCCCAATCCGGTTCCTGCTGTTTTGGTAGTAAAATTGGGCGTAAATAATAAATCGGTAAACTCCGAAGAGATCCCACCCGAATCATCCGACAGAGAAACCAATACCCGATCACCCTGAAGGTAGCAGGCAATCCTAATCTGTGTTCTTTTGGATTGGTGTGTATTCGCTTGAACCGAATTGAGTACCAGATTGGTGAAAAGGCGATTAATATGTCCCTCATCCCCCATTATCATAACCGAATCAGCCGCATATTCTAAAACTATATCACAGGTTGGAGATAAATTATATAATCGAATCCATTTACCAAGAGCTTCCTTTAAATTGAGCGGCTGAAGTTTGGCTTGATTGATTTGAGCAAACTGAGCAAAATCGCCAGCTATACGCGACAATTGATCAATTTGAGAAATTAATGTTTCGTTGGTTTTCTGATATAATTCGGGCAAGTTAGCGTCGCCACGGCCAATAGCAGACTGCAAATACTGAATACTCAGTTTCATAGGCGTAAGCGGGTTTTTAATTTCATGGGC
>CAIUKP010000107.1 GCA_903899675.1 uncultured Bacteroidota bacterium
ACTGGTAAAAGGAATTTATATCCAGTGTGCCGGAAATGCCAATGGATATGCTGCCAGCGAAGAATTGCGAAAAGCCTTGCTCGATTTTAAAAGCAGCAAAAAATTTGTGTATGCTTATGGAGAAACCATTTCGCAAAAAGCGTATTATGTTGCCAGCGTAAGTGATTTTATTGCTACTCATCCGCAAGGTGGACTCGAGTTTTCTGGTATGGTTAGTAGTTTATTCTTTTTAAAAGGCATGCTGGAGAAACTTGATATCCAGCCCCAAATTTTTTATGCTGGTAAATTTAAAAGTGCAACAGAACCTTTTCGCGAATATAAAATGACCGATGCCAATCGTTTACAAACCAGTGTATG
This sequence comes from uncultured Bacteroidota bacterium, assembly GCA_903899675.1. Taxonomy (GTDB): domain Bacteria; phylum Bacteroidota; class Bacteroidia; order Chitinophagales; family Chitinophagaceae; genus Sediminibacterium. The sequence continues at coordinate 358 of CAIUKP010000107.1, forward strand.
GTTGGGCGATTTATACAATCATTTGCTTGCAGCTGTTTCAGCATCACGCAAAATTGATACGGCGGAGTTGCATCGGCTGGCGCTTACGGGTGCCATTCAATCGGCTTCAGATGCCCGTAAACACAAGTTGGTGGACGATCTGATGTATGATGATCAGTTTAAAACTAAAATGAATCAACAGGTTGGATTGGGTGCGGATGATAAGGCTAACTTTGTTACTTTCTCTCAATATTCCAAAGCAACTGATTTTCGCCAAAGCGGCAGCGACCGTATTGCCATCATTTATGCCAATGGAGATATCGCAGGTGGAAGTGAATCTAATGAAGGAATTGGTAGCGATGCCTATCGGAGTTTGATTAGAAAATTGCGGTTGGATAAATCAATCAAAGCCATTGTATTACGCGTTAACTCTCCCGGCGGCTCTGCATTGGCCAGTGATGTAATCTGGCGCGAGATCAGCCTAACCCGTAAATCTAAGCCTGTAATAGTTAGTATGGGAGATGTAGCTGCTTCCGGAGGATATTATATTGCTTGTAATGCCGATTCGGTTTTTGCCAATGAAAATACCATAACCGGTTCTATAGGTGTATTTAGTATTGTTCCCAATCTGGAAAAGTTTTTTCAAAATAAACTCGGCGTAGGTTTCGATCGCGTAAAAACCGCCCCGTTTGCCGATATGGGAGCCATCGATCGCTCTCTCACTGAACCCGAAAAGAAATTTTTCCAAGCCTCAGTAGATTCTATTTATTACACTTTCAAAAGCCGCGTGGCGGAGGGAAGAAAAATGTCGGTATTGTCGGTGGATAGTATCGCACAAGGTAGGGTATGGACCGGCAAACGTGCCATTGGAGTGGGTTTAACAGACAGAATTGGCACCCTGCAAGATGCAGTTTTATGTGCAGCTAAAATGAGTAAGATAACGAGCTACAGCGTTCGAGAATATCCCGAGAAAAAAACTTTGCTAGAAGAGCTAACGGAAGGGTATAAAAAATCGGTTCGCAGTTCAGTAGTAAAGCAAGAGTTGAGTGCAGATGCCGTTTATTGGATGGAACAGTGGAAAGGTATTCAGGGTATGGTAGGCACGCCGCAAATGAAAATGCCTTTTACATTTCAGGTAAGATAATTTGGTAAGTTTTATATTGACGCATGCAAAGTAATTATAGTCAAATCAGGGCCATGTTGGCCATCACTAAGGCAAGTTTGCGGGCAATTTTCCGCAGTCCTTCCGCAGTGTTATTCAGTATCGCTTTCCCCCTGATTTTTATTTTGGTATTTGGTTTTATAGGCAGTAGCGGAAAAATTTCGGTGAGTGTAGCTTTTACTTCACAATCTGATACAGCCAATCCCGTATTTGCAGCTATCCGAAAAATGTCGGGTATTAAAATTGTACAAAAAGATTCGGTAACGTTGCGTGAAGACCTGGAAAAGGGAAGGATAACTGCCTTAATCACCATCCGAAAATCTTCCTTGCCCACGCCTCCTTATTTTATCGATCTGCAAAGTTCCGATGCAGTGAATCCCCAAAACTTGCAAGTACTTACTTCTATTCTTAATGCAATTATTGCCGGCATTAATCAGCAAACTTATGCAAGTGTTCCAACCATTGCTTTGGTAAATAGTCAGGTGCAAAAAATACCCGGACGTATCTATCGAACCATCGATTTTATTTTACCCGGTCAATTAGGCTTTTCTTTATTGAGTGCTGGTGTGTTTGGCGTAGCCTTCTTATTCTTTAATCTTCGGCAGCAACTGGTGTTGAAGCGGTTTTATGCTACCCCCATCCGAAGGCCGTATATTATCTTAGGCGAAGCTTTTAGCCGGGTGATTTTTCAGATGATGACGGCGATCATTATTATTCTAGTAGGGCATTTTGCCTTTCAGTTTACACTGGTGCATGGATGGATAACTTTTTTTAACATCATGCTGCTAAGCTTTCTCGCATTGGTTTTATTTATGGGCTTTGGCTTTATCGTAAGCAGTGTTGCGAAAACCGAAAGCACCATTCCGCCCTTTGCCAATTTGGTTACCCTCCCGCAGTTTTTGCTGGCAGGAACTTTTTTTCCCATAGAAACTTTCCCATCGTGGTTACAGCCCATTTGTAAAGTATTGCCCTTAACACATTTTAATACGGCCATGCGCAACATCGCTTTTGAAGGGGCCAGTTTATCAGCCTGCTGGAGCGAATTAGGGGTATTGGGTATATGGACGGTACTAGTTTATGCCGTTGCGTTTAAAACTTTTAAGTGGGATTAATTATGCGGCAAATTCGTTTTTTTTTAATCAGTGTGTTGGTATTATCGTTGTTGTTATTTGGCATTGGTATGCTGATGCCTTCTCGGGTAGTAGTTTCCCGCGCAATTGATTTGCCGGTAGCCCGCACGAAAGTGCTTCCCCTGTTACAAAACATACAACAATGGCCGCTGTGGATGCAGGGCTTAGATAGTTCTACAGTTTTAATGGTGAACGATAGCACTTATCAATTGGGCAAACTTCGGGTAAACTGGATTACCCGCAACGATACTATGCAATTGTCTGAATGGCATCCCGAAAATGGAACTGTTCAAATTTCCACCATGCAGCTGATATCAATACCAGCGGGACAGGGTTGCACAGTTCAATGGCAGTTTGAACAGGCAGTAGGTTGGTGGCCCTGGGAAAGACTTGGCTCTATGATGAATGAAAAAATCATGGGTCCGCAACTACAAACGAATTTGCAACGCCTCAGCGATTATCTGCTCACAACTCCTTAGTGGGCGGGTTTTTAATAAAACGTAGGTTCTCTTGAATCCCCTTGTATTTTCTTCGTAGTAATGGTGAACGGCCAAAAATTTGTTTAAAAGCGGCTTCTCCCATTTGCTCCCATTCTCCGGAACTCAGTTCTAATATTTCGGGTATAGGTATAAATCGGGTTTCTGAATGCGGTCGACTGAACCGGTTCCACGGGCAAACGTCCTGACAGGTATCACAACCAAACATCCAGTCGTTCCACTTTCCCTTCATCTCATTAGGTATCAGCTGATCTTTCAGTTCAATGGTAAAATAGCTGATGCACTTGCTGCCATCAATTACTTTATCGGGCAGGATGGCATCCGTAGGGCAGGCATCCATACATTGGGTACAAGTGCCGCAATAATCTTTTACTAGGGGACTATCATAGGCAAGCGGGATATCCACCATCAGCGTAGCAATAAAGAAAAAAGAACCTTGTTTGCGGTTAATTAGATTTCCGTTCTTACCCACCCAGCCCAATCCACTTTTAACTGCCCAGCTGCGTTCCAGCACCGGAGCGGAATCTACCAGTCCTCTGCCCTGTACGTCGCCGATTTTTTCCCGCATTTGATGTAAGAGGGTATGGAGTTTATCTTTTATTACAAAATGATAATCTTCCCCATACGCATAGCTAGCAATCTGCGGTTGATCGGGTGATTGTTTTTGCGAGGGAAAATAATTGAGTAAGAGTGTAATTACCGATTGCGTTCCTGGTACCAGCTTGCGGGGATCAATGCGCAGGTCGAAATGATTTTCCATGTATTGCATAGTGCCCTGCATGCCCTTGTTTAGCCATTTTTCCAGCCGGCGGGCATCTTCGTCTAACTGCTCTGCACGCGCAATACCACAATAGGTAAAGCCCAAGGCTGCTGCAAGTGATTTTACAAGGGTACTATGTTGTTCGGCAGTGCTGATATACTATCTTTTAATTACAGGTTGCCGGCAACTGATCGTCGAGGGCCTTGCGGATACGTTTATAGGCGTCCGACTTTTCGGTATTTTCCATCTTTCTGGTTAACACGATAAATCCATAATTACGGCACCAGTCGATTCCTGCCCAGCTCCCACACAAACCCGGACAGTCCAATGCAGTAGCCACTCCCTCCGTATTGGTGGAAGTTACCCAGGCACCCATAGTATAAGCCAATCCCGCAGCTTGTGCCGGTGCATATTTGATGAGGGAAGGAGAAGTGCGTACCTTTTGCATTTCCTGTACCGATGCCTCGCTTAATATTCTTTTACCATTGAACATACCCTTATTCAAAATCATGGTAATAAAATTACTCAGATCGTTGGCAGAACCTACCGCACCTCCCGAAGGATTTACGGCACCAAAGCTAGAGAAGCTGGTGCTGCGCATCATTAAAGGTCGCGTGATTTTTTCACCCATCAACTGCTCAAATCCTCTACGAGTAACTACTTCCAATACCCGGGCGGCCATATTCAATCCAACCTGACTGTACCTAAATTCAGTAGCCGGATTGGCCTTGATTTCTCTTTTGGTAGCATAGCTTTCTACTTCCTCTTGTAGCGAAGCAAACTTTGAATTGGGTTCAAATGACGACATTTTTATTTGATCAGCCTCAATGCCTGAAAAATGCGTGAGGCAATCCCGAATGGTAATGTAGCCTTTGGCATATTTGGTGAAGATGGGGATGTATTGACTTACCTTATCATCTAAACTGATTTTTCCTGCATCTACATAGCTTAATATCAAGGCGGTAGTAAGCCATTGACTAATGCTACCCAGCGGTGCTTGGTCTTTAGCCGTCATCTCACCCATCGGTTTTAAGAATACTGGTTTGCCGGGTTGAATAATTGCCAGAATCGCATGGTTACCGAAATCTTTGCCGGAACGTTCGAATTGTAGCGTTGGGTCGGCAAAGCTTTGTGCCTGCGCCAACTGAAAAAATAACATGAAAAGGGCAATTACACTGACTTTCCAGCAGTTTTTGTAGGATATAAGCGACATAGTTTCCGAATAATTGAATTGGATAGAGGTTTGTTAGGTAGTATAAAGATATCGGAATTTACAGGTTTGTTGGTGAGTTGGGTGCGTTAAAAAACACGCATTTTTTTAAATTCAATTATAAGCCCCGTAGTTCCGATTTAAAACAACCTTACTATGAATCTGAACCAGTACACTATTAAAGCCCAGGAAACGATTCAGGCTGCCCAGCAGGAAGCTTTTACAGCAGGTAATCCTTCTATTGAAACGGCTCACTTGCTTAAGGCGATGTTGTTAGATAAAGACAGTCCGATTCAGTATTTACTGAAAAGAAATAATGTAAATATGCGGCTGCTCGAAACCAAGGTTACGGAAAGTATTCAAAAGCTACCCCGCATGCAGGGTGGTGAGCCCGCACAACAAGTTGGGCGAGACCTAAACAATGTGATGTTAAAAGCTACCAGTGCACTAAAAGAATTTAAAGATGAATTTGTGAGCACCGAACATCTGTTACTTGCCTTGCTGCAAGTGAATGATGATGTAGCGGCTGCATTAAAAGCGGCCGGACTAACCGAAAAAGGGTTGATAACTGCCATCAAAGATTTGCGAAAAGGCGAAACCATTCAATCGCAAACACAAGAAACCCAGCACAACACACTGAATAAATATGCGAAGAACCTGAATGATCTGGCCCGTCAGGGAAAGTTAGACCCCGTAATTGGCAGAGATGAAGAAATTCGCAGAACCCTGCACATCCTTACCCGCAGAACCAAAAACAATCCAATTTTAGTGGGTGAGCCCGGCGTTGGTAAAACAGCGATTGTGGAAGGATTGGCCATGCGGATTATCAACGGCGATGTGCCCGACAACCTGCGTTCTAAAATTATTTTTGCCTTAGACATGGGCCAGCTGATTGCCGGTGCCAAATACAAGGGAGAATTTGAAGAGCGTTTAAAAGGAGTGGTGAAGGAAGTAACTACCAGCGATGGAGAAATTATTTTGTTTATCGATGAAATTCATACGCTGATTGGCGCAGGGGGTGGAGAAGGAGCCATGGATGCGGCTAATATTTTAAAGCCTGCCCTTGCTAGAGGAGAACTCAGAGCCATTGGTGCCACCACCCTGAATGAATACCAGAAATATTTTGAAAAGGATAAGGCACTGGAGAGAAGATTTCAGAAAGTGATGATTGATGAACCTTCTAATGAAGATGCAATTTCTATTTTGCGTGGATTAAAAGACCGCTACGAAACCCATCACCATGTTCGCATAAAAGATGAAGCCATTATCGCGGCCGTTGAGTTATCGGCACGCTACATGACGGATCGTTTTCTGCCCGATAAAGCCATCGACTTGATTGATGAAAGTGCCGCCAAGCTTCGCCTCGAGCGCCGC
>CAIUKP010000108.1 GCA_903899675.1 uncultured Bacteroidota bacterium
CGTATTGTAGCAGACCCCACAAATAAAGACGGGATCTATGGATTGAACGTTAACTTTTATAAATCAATAGACGGAGGAGTAACTTTTAAACAAAGCATAAAAGTGCCTCATGGCGACAATCACGATTTATGGATTGATCCCACAGACCCTATGCGTTTAGCGGCTGCGAATGACGGAGGAGGAACCATTTCAGTAAATGGAGGATTGAGTTGGACAGACGAGGATTTTCCCACCGCGCAACTATATCATATCACTACTACGGTTGACTTTCCCTATCAGGTTGCCGGAGCACAACAAGATAATAGCACCATCGCAGTTCCCAGTGAAGGATGGAATCATATGACCGTAAGAACAAATGCAACCAAACCAGGCATGGGCTATGCGTATGCAGTGGGCGGGGGTGAAAGTGGTTACATTGCGCAAGACCCAAAAAATCCGGATATATTTTATGCAGGAAGTCAGGGCGCACTATTAACCAGATTTAATAGAGCATCCGGTCAATATAGAGACGTACAAGTATATCCAAGATTCTTTTCAGGAGAGGAAGCCAAAACATTACCAGAAAGATGGCAATGGACCTATCCTATAGTTTTTTCTCCGGTTGATCCTAAGAGATTATATGTATGTTCTCAACATGTTTGGATGACGATTAATGAAGGACAAACCTGGCAAAAGATTAGTCCCGATTTAACCTATGCAGATACCAGTACATTGGGCACCAGTGGTGGGGTAATTACCAGGGATATGAATGGTCCGGAAATTTATGCAACCGTTTTTGCTTTAGCCCCTTCTAAGCAAGATGCAAATATTATATGGGCGGGCTCTGATGATGGTTTAATTCATATCACTAAAAACGGCGGAAAAACTTGGGAAAACATAACACCAAGCGACCTTCCTAAAAACACAAGGGTGAGTATTATTGAGGCATCAAAATACAGCGCAGGCACTGCCTATATAGCAGCCAAACGTTATCAAATGGATGATCGCACACCGTATATATGGAAGACCAATGATTTTGGTAAGCATTGGAAGAAAATAATCACCGGTATTCGTAAAGATGACTACGTACATAGCATAAGAGAAGATATTACCCGAAAAGGGTTACTGTATGCAGGAACAGAGCATGGCATTTGGGTATCCTTTACAGATGGAGAAAATTGGCAACCCCTTCAATTGAATTTACCCGATGCACAAGTTTCGGATATTGCAGTAACGGAAAAAGATTTGGTAATTGGCACGCATGGAAGATCTATTTATGTATTAGATGATATTGCACCCATCAGAGAATTTACTGATTCGGCAAGTAGTAAAATGGTGCATTTATATAAGCCGTACTATGCAGTAAGAAATGTACAAAATGCAGTTTTTTATTATACCTTAAAAGATACCAATGATATTAAAATTGAAGTTTTAGACGCAAAGAACACCCTAATTCAAACTTTTGTAGGTTCTAAAACCAAACCGAAAATAGATAGTACTGAGGAAGACGATGAAGATATCAGAAAACCCAATCCGCCATCTGTAAATATTGGCTTGAATCGATTTGAGTGGAATCTTCGTTATCCTGATGCAAGTACTTTTAAAGGAATGATACTTTGGAGTGCATCCGTTCGTGGGCCCTTAGCGCCTCCCGGAAAATATCAAGTGAGATTAACTGCAGCTGGAAATACATTAACGCAACCCTTTGAAATAAAAATGGATCCAAGAGTTAAGGGTGTTACCAATGCTGATGCCGAAGAAAGATTTAAGTTAGCAATGTTGGTGCATCAACAGGTAGGGAAAGCCAATAACGCAGTAATTACCATTCGGGCAATTAAAGATAAAATGAAAAAAGAGGGGGTACTAGAGGCAAATGAAAAGGTAGTGGCTGAATTAAATAAAATTGAAGAAAATATATACCAGGTAAAAAACCAGAGTTCGCAAGATCCATTGAACTTTCCTATTAAATTAAATAACAGATTGGCTTCATTAGAAAGAAGCATAGAAACCGGAGAAGGTAAACCAACAGATGCTGCGTATAAAGTGTATGCCGAATTAACCGCTGAGCTTAGTAAAGAATTATCCGCTTTAGATAAAATCATTACTACCCCTGAGATTAAAAAATACTTGCCGAACAAATAAAACAAATTTTATTATACTGCATCACTGGGATTACTTAGTCCAGTGATGCAGTATAATAAAATTAAATCTTAATTACCCAACCCAATTTAGGGGTACCTCCATAAAATTATTAGCGTTTTGGGAAAAAGACTTGTAAAGTTTTGTATGGATTGCTATGCATATATTTCATACAAACAATACATCCCTGGCCAATCACTCTAGATAATGCTTATCTTCGCCGATTAAACTATTAATAAAGAAAATCAAACAATCTCTACTTTACCATGCCATTGAATCCCATTAGAATTGAAGTAATGCAATTTTTAGCTCAAAAGATAGAAACCATCATTGGAGAGTTTTTAAAAAATATAGATACAAACTGGCAACCAGCAGATTTTTTACCTGAGAGCAATAACCCCGAATTTACTAAGGAAATTAAGGAAATACAGCAGCAGTGTAAGGAATTGCCTTACGATTATATGGCAGTTTTAGTAGGTGATATCATAACAGAAGAAGCCCTTCCAACCTATGAAAGCTGGCTAACGGATGTTGAAGGCATCAGCAAAGTGGAGCCACAAGGCTGGAGTAAATGGATTAGAATGTGGACTGCCGAAGAAAACAGACATGGGGATTTATTAAACAAGTATATCTATTTGTCTGGCAGGGTGAATATGAAACAAATGGAAATTACTACGCAACATTTGATTGCAGATGGTATGGAAATTGGAACCGCAAGGGATCCATACAAAAACTTTGTATATACATCCTTTCAAGAGTTAGCTACCAATATATCGCATAGAAGAACCGCTACCATAGCCAAAAAGCATGGCAATGAGCAGTTGTCTAAAATTTGTGGCGTGATTGCGGCAGATGAAGCCCGCCATGCAAAAGCCTATAAAAGTTTTGTAAGTCAAATATTTGAAATTGATCCCAGCGAAATGATGTTGGCTTTTGAAAATATGATGCGGAAAAAAATTGTGATGCCCGCCCATTTCATGCGGCAACAAGGCGAAAAAATTGGTACCACTTGGTCACATTTTAGCGACGCGGCTCAACGGTTAGGCGTATATACAACCTTGGATTATACCTACATCATGGAATCGCTTATTCAGGAATGGAATATTAGTAATATCTGCAATTTAAATAGTGCAGCAGAAAAAGGAAGAGATTATCTAATGTCACTTCCAGAAAGATTTAAAAAAATTGCCGAACGTTCTGGTATTAAAGCGCCAATAGAATACCAATTTAACTGGATATTATAAGGGAATAGTTGATTTACAGGTATATTATAAGATTATCCGGAAAAATCTGATCTCTTTAACACGACCCTTATTGTTTTAATTGACTAGAAAATTCTCAGATTATTTTAAGTTTTTGTAGTTACTGGATGTTGTAATTGATAAAATCTTTCGAGATAGAACCTTAGCTCTCTATTGAACAGTATGAAGCTTTTTTGACACTATTACATTATTCTTGTCTCTTACAACTAGATAATAAAGCCCCGAAGGAGAAATCATGCTGTACTTTTTGTTTTTTGAAATTATTTTTTGA
>CAIUKP010000109.1 GCA_903899675.1 uncultured Bacteroidota bacterium
CTCCAATTGCAATTCCAAAGTCAACCACAAAATATGTGCTTACCGGTTTTCAACAATCGGGATGTATTAAACCTGTATCTGACACAGTAGTTGTTACTGTGGACAATAGTATTGCAGTAGACGCGGGAAGAGATACATCCGTTTTTATTGGACAACCATTGCAATTACACGCATCCGGTGGAGGAAGCACTTACACATGGAGTCCAAAAACAGGGTTAAGTGATGCTAATATTCCAGATCCAATAGTGATATTAGATGGATCTTTAGACTACATTAAATATTTTGTAACTACCACTGCAAACGGATGCGAGGCACAGGATGATGTTGTTGTTAAGATAGTAAAATCGAAGCCTGATATTTATGTGCCTTCTGCGTTTAGCCCCAACCGAGATGGAAGGAACGATTACTTAAGGGCAATTCCGGTGGGCATTAAAACTTTTTTAAATTTTGATATTTATCAAAGATGGGGTGGGTTAGTTTTTCATACTACAGATCCTTTAAAAGCATGGGATGGCAGAATTCAAGGTCAAGATCAACCGAATGGAGTGTATATATACATTGCTAGAGGTATTGATTATCTTGGGAACCTGATTGAGAAAAAGGGAACTGTGATTATTTTACGGTAAAGGCATAGTCTCCTATCTGCCGAGGCGTAAGACTGTGCGAGGAAGGGAATAATATTAGCTTCTCTGTATAGCACGACTGAGGCGCACTATGCGAGGAAGGGGATATATGTAATCGATGGAGATTTGAACTCCGAAGCGCACAGTCTCCTTCCGCCGAGGCGGATCGGAAGACTGTGCGAGGAAGCTATGCTACCTTACATCAGGCCACTTCTTCCCCCGCCGCAGCTTCTAGTAATCGAAACCAGTCCTCCCTTTCCAGTTGAATGTTTTGTGCTTCTTTTGCTTCAAGTAATCTTTCCAGCTTGGTAGTTCCTACTACCGGTAATATGCCGGAAGGATGGCGTAGCAACCAGGCTAATAAAATCTGATTTTCACCGGTTTGATATTTTGCAGCCAGTTCGGAAGTGCAACTGCGAATAGCCCGGTAGCGAGGATGGGTTTCGTCGCTGATAATGCCTCCACCCAATGGTGCCCAGGCCATCGGGATAATTTCATGTTCTATACAATGCGACAGGGTTCCATTTGTAAAAGCATCCCGCATAAGCAGGGAGCACTCTATTTGATTATAGGCTATCGGCACCCATTTTTTTAGCATACTGGTTTCTGCCGGCAAAAAATTGGAAACCCCAAAGGAAATAATTTTTCCTGCCTGTTGTAATCGTGTAACAGCTTCCGCCACTTCTTCCGGGTGTAACAAGGGATCGGGACGATGGATTAAGAGCAAGTCGAGGAAATCGGTTTGCAAATTTTCGAGCGATCTTTCAGCAGACCGAATAATATGGCTGGCGGAACTGTTATAAGATTTGATTCCATGTTCCGGACGATTGGGGGTTTTCATCTGAATACCACATTTAGAAATGAACTGCATTTGTTGTCGCCGGCCTGGATTGAGTTGCAGGGCTTCTCCAAATTCTGCCTCGGTGGTATAGTCGCCATAAATATCGGCATGGTCAAATGCGGTGATACCGGCATCTAGACAGTCATCTATCATTTGGTGGTATTGGGCACGGGTAAATCCTGCGCCCCAAATTCCCCAGCGCATACAGCCGGCTATGGGAGCGGGGATGGTTGTATTTTTCATAGTTAAAAGTAAATAAATCCTGTTGAGTATAGCACATAAAAAAGTCCGACGTGAGTCGGACTTAAACAATTTCTAATGTGCAAGAAGATTAATAGCGATTGTATCCGCCGTCTCCGCCACCGCCACGGTTGTATCCACCGCCGCCGCCGCCACGGTTTCCACCGTAACCACCGCCGCCGCGATTTCCACCACCGCCGCCACCGCCGAATTTCTTTTTGTAGCCACCTCTTTCTCCTTCAGGACGAGGAGTTGATTCGTTCACTACAATTTTACGACCCAATACTTCTGTGTCGTGTAGAGCGGCAATAGCAGCACGTGCAGCTTCGTCGTCCGTCATTTCCACAAAACCAAAGCCTTTGCTGCGGTCGTTGTTGAATTTGTCGGTAACAATTTTGGCACTGCTCACCTCACCAAAGGGGGCAAAAAGATTCTGCATGTCTTCACTGGACATATTCCAGTTCAGATTTCCAACGTAAATGTTCATTTAAAAAAAATTTGATGATCAAAAACCAATGAGAAAACAGTAACCATAACCCTCGAAGCATTTACGTAGAAACCCTCATGGAAAAAGGCGAACTGTCATTGGACGCCCGAAGATAGTCATTTTATATAATAAAAGCCTTTTTTTTCATTTTTCTCAATATTCTGCTAAGGAAGGGTTTGGGCAGGTATTTAACAAAAAACCCCCGCAAATTGCAGGGGTTTTTATTAAAAAGGGTTGAATGGGTTATTCCCCAACTACTTCAAATTCAATTTC
>CAIUKP010000110.1 GCA_903899675.1 uncultured Bacteroidota bacterium
ACAAGGCGCTGCTGAATTATCTGGCCTATGGAATTCAAAAGAAGTAGCCGGATTTGGAATCGGAAGTTTATTTCCCTCTCGTGTAGCGGTAGCCCTAGCCACTCAAATCGGAATCAATACTTTTTTTACCCTTTGTTCACCAACTACCGTGCGGTTTAAAGATTGGATTGGCGGGCAAATCCTTACCGATGTTGGTAACAACGGTACTTTCTATTATCCAAAAATCGATCTGCTGGCAACTGCTGTATTCTCCGAAAATATCCTCGACCTTACTACTACACATCCTCGCGAAAAAGAGAAAATCCTTTTTCTACGCGAAAACCCCGAGCATATGGCCAAAGAAAAATCGCCATTTAAAGAAAGTTATATTAATATTCACTATCAGCTCACACTCAATATTGAGGACCCAACCGAGTTTCACATTAATTACGAACCTTTTGCACTAGCTGCCAAAAAATAATCTACATGAAAAAAGTAATTTTGGCTTCCCTTAGCAATTTGCTAATGATTGTGATTCCTTTACTGGGCAAACCTGCTCTAATGGTCGATTGGAAAATTTTATTGATGATAGCCGGTAGCATTGCTATGTGGCTTACTCAACCTCCCGTTTCAGTTCAGGAAACCAATGATAAGCAAACCAGTGATCGATTCTCTGTAATATTAATTCTTGCAATGTCTGCACTGGGTGTAATTGCACCGATTGTTGACTGGGCCTATTTTCATGAAACACATAATCAGTTCGACTGGGTAACTGTGCTGGGTATTGCTACCCTGTTATTTGGAATTTATTTCAGGGCATGGGCAGTAAATACATTGGGAAAATTTTTTACTGCAACAGTTCAAATTAAAGACGATCATCAATTGGTTACCGGTGGGCCTTATCAAATTGTTCGTCATCCTAGCTATACAGGCGCTTTTTTAGCCATTGTTTCTAGCTCATTAATTTTACATAGTTGGTTAGGTTTTTTTATTGCTTTTCTCGCTATGTGTTTAGCTTATTATGTGCGTATTAATATTGAAGAACGTGAATTGATTGGAAAGTTTCAAGATCAGTACCTCCAATACAAGAAAACTACTAAAATGATCATCCCTTATGTTTGGTAATCAACTGATATTAGCCGCTATTTCTGCAAGTACCCATTTTCCATATCGCTTGGCTCGATTTGGAAAAATATTTTTTTATGGGCTGATTTTATTTTTTTCTTTTAATCAATTGCAAGCTCAAGATCAAAAGATACAAATCACTGGTTCTAATCAATCGGTTATTCTTGCCGAAAATGTTGATTTTCTCGAAGATCCTACTAATCAACTTACCGCCGAGCAAGTGCTGCAGTCCGGCAAGTTCAAGCGTTCTACCAACAAAATACCCGTTTTTTCAACTAGTGTTCAAAATGTCTGGTTTCGATTGGATGTATCCAATCAATCTGCTTCTTCTTCGCTTTTTTTGGATATAGCCTATTCTAATTTAAGTGAAGTAACCTGTTATCGTATAGATTCTGGTAAAGCCATTCAGCTTGGTAAAGATGGTAATGCGGTTCAAACAGATTCCGTTCAAAGAAAATCGACTCACTACATTTTCAATTTGCAACTTCCTGTTGGAACCAGCGGAAAGTATCTGCTGCATATTAATAGCAAACATCAAATCATCATTCCTGCTTCTGTTCATACCTATGAAGCATTAAATGAAACCCTCAATGTGCAAACACTGGTGGCAGGTATTTTTATGGGGGTGATGCTGGTGATGCTGCTTTACAACTTATTCATATTCTCTGCCACACGCGACCGTAACTATCTGCTCTATATCTTCTATATCTTTTTCCTTACCCTAGCTCAGAGTACCCTTGCCGGATATGAATTTCGCTATCTCTGGCCCGACCATTACTGGCTCAACCGGTATGCAGTAGTAGTTCTCTCTAGTTTATCGGCTATATCAGGATTATTATTTACTATGCAGTTTTTACAAACATCCGTAAATACTATCCGTTTTCATCGCATCATGCAGGCATTGATTGCAATTTATGTGGTGGGGATGTTGATTTGTATTTTCGCCAATAATCTATCCATCTGTTACGATATACTCAATTACAATGGAGTTGCAGTAGTATTAATCGTGCTGATTACCAGTGTTTATTTAGTTTACAAAGGCTATCGCCCTGCAAAATTTTATATTATCGCTTGGGCATTCTTCCTGATTTCTTTTCTTATTCTAATTTTGCGCAATCTAGGCTACCTGCCGTATAATGACTTTACTACCTATAGTATTTATGTGGGTTCTTCTTTCGAGGTAGCTTTATTGGCCATCGCACTCGCAGATAAAATCAATAACCTGCGCAAGGAAAAAGAACTCTCACAGGCCGAAAGCTTACGCAACCTGCAGGAGAACGAAAAACTCATTATCAATCAGAATGCCTTGCTCGAACAAAAAGTAAATGAGCGAACGGAAGAACTTCTGAAAACAAATGATAACCTCAGTTCCGCAATGGACGAACTGAAAGATGCGCAAATTCAACTCGTTGATGCCGAGAAAATGGCATCCCTTGGTCAACTAACCGCAGGTATTGCCCATGAAATCAATAACCCTATCAACTTTGTAAAATCTAATATCGGCCCCCTTCAAATGGATATCGACGATCTGATCAGCATCATTGATGCTTATCAGCCGCTTCACGAAATACCAATGGAGGAAATTCCTGATAAACTGAAAGAAGTTAAAAGACTGAAAGATAAGATTGATATTGACTACCTGAAAAATGAAGTTGAAAATCTGGTTAGCGGTATAAGGGATGGAGCTGAAAGAACTGTAGAAATTGTAAAAGGACTGAGAACCTTTAGCCGGTTAGATGAAGGTGAAATCAAAACGGTTAATATTTATGAGGGACTGGATTCCACCATCGTATTGTTGAGGAATATGCTCAATGAAAATATCATCATTGAAAAGGATTATCAGGCAGATGGTGTTATCGAATGTTTCCCAGGTAAACTGAACCAGGTTTTCATGAATATTATCAGCAATGCCATTCACGCTATTAAACTGAAAGGAGATCGCACCGAGAAAAACTATATTCGGATTTTCTCCAAAGTTGTGGATGGTATGCTCGAACTGCATATCAAAGATACCGGAGTGGGTATGCCGGATGAGGTGCGCAGAAAAATATTCGATCCCTTCTTTACCACAAAAGAAGTAGGTGAGGGAACCGGATTGGGCTTGAGCATCGTTTACAAAATCATTTTTATGCACTTTGGAAAAATAGATGTACAATCATCCCCTGGCAATGGCGCCGAATTTATTATTTCACTCAATTATCAGTTGCCAGCTGCTATTAATAAATAAAATGCTGAATGTCTAATTCGGATGAGTCTAATATCAAAGTGTTGTATGTTGATGATGAACTGAATAATCTATTATCCTTTCAGGCAGCATTTAGACGTCGATTTGATATTTACATAGCAACTACAGCTACAGAGGGAGAT
>CAIUKP010000111.1 GCA_903899675.1 uncultured Bacteroidota bacterium
ACTTTCAATAACAGCTGGTACAGTTACAAAATACGGAAACTGATTTAACAAATAATTGCGTTGCATTTCCTGAAGGAAGCGCGTATATTTAAATAAATTGCTACGCCATATAATTAATAAATATTCGTACTTTTTGAACAGATAATCCTAACATCGATCATTTAAATTTTTTCTCATAAGCAGTTAGTTTTGGTTGCGGTCCCGATTTTCATCGGGACCAATTTTTTTCTTACTGCATTGCATATTTCTTTCCCAGCCACCAACCCAACAGACATCCGCCTAAATCAGCCAATATATCACCGTATTCGAAGGCGCGATTTATCACATAATATTTTTGAACAAATTCCATGGCAATGCCATATCCAGCGCCAACAACTGCTACTGCAACCAGCCACCTTAAACGCGAACTGCTAGAAACGGAAGTATTTACCAAGGGCCAGTAAAAAAGACAGCAAAAAATCGCAAATAAAAATAGATGAACCAGCTTGTCAATTTGCAGATTATCCATCCACGGGTAGGCGGGTACTTTAGAACCGGGCAGGGTGAGTAGCCAAAAACTGAGTGCCCACCATAGTAATGCAGGTATAAAACGAATCCATTGAAGGGGAACGGGATGTTTTGGAGTAGCCACCATATTAACCTACTATGGCAGCATAGGCAGCGCTGTCCATCAAGCCCTCAACCGAAGCAGCATCTGCCACGGAAATCTTTATCATCCATCCGTCTCCGTATGGATCAGAATTTACCAATTCGGGTTGTTTTTCGAGAAACGGATTTATACTCAGGATGGTGCCGGCTACTGGTAGGAAAAGGTCACTAACCGTTTTTACGGCTTCTACTGTACCAAATACTTCGTCGGCAGCCAATGATTTTCCCACGGTTGAAATATCAACATACACGATATCTCCCAATTGGTGCTGGGCAAAATCTGTAATGCCGATAAAGGCTTCTGATCCACTAATGCGGACCCACTCATGTTCTTTGGTATAACGGAGTTCGGCGGGAAAATTCATACAAATAATTTATTGTTTGCAAATATTGGATAAAAATCAATGCTACGTGCTTTTTAAGTACTAAAAATCCTGTGCTTCAAAATATAATAATACATGATCCCGAATAAAGTTCTCCTGTTCGGGAAGCGAATAAACCGGCAGGTCTTTTACTTGGGTGAAATGGGGCCAGCCCTCTTCATCTTTGCCATCCATCCGGTAATAGCCGCTACTCTGTAAAATTCGGCACATAGCCACATGCATGAGGTCTTGTTTTTGTTCTTTGCTGATATTTTGGGTGATATATCCCGTTTCCTGCAGGCCAATTAAAAATAAAATACCCTCTAAATCGGGCTTTTTGCCAAATCTTTCCACCAATTTAGCTTCCAGGTTCCACCACCGTTGCTGAATATCATCTTGCATAAATGCCATAGAACGCAAAGGTAAACCGCCCTTCTTCAAACTGCAAAAGTTATCTTTGCCAAAAAATTGCCTTATTTATGTTACAGGTGAGTGTTCTGAGAAATGATCCGCAATGGGCGAAAGATCGGCTAATGCTGAAGGGGTTTTCTCAACCCGAATTAGTTGATACCATTATTTCACTGGATGATCAGCGGAAAAAAACACAAAATGAGTTTGACTATAATCAATCTCAGCTTAATCAGGCTTCTAAACAAATAGGGGCACTGATGGCGAAAGGACAAACACAGGAAGCAGAGGCTTTGAAAGCTACGGTGGCAGCGTTGAAAACCACGCTCGATCCTTTGAAGGAAACCATGAAACAGATAGAGAAGCAATTGCAAGATTCCCTTGTATTGCTCCCCAATTTGCCCGGCGCAGCAGTTCCTGAAGGTAAATCTGCCGAAGATAATGAGGTAGTAAGAGAAGGAGGCCTGCGCAAAGAGCTGCCCGCCAATGCCCAGCCCCATTGGGATCTGATTAACCAATACCGGCTAGTTGATTTTGAAACCGGCGCCAAAATTACCGGTAGGGGCTTCCCACTGTATATTGGAAAAGGCGCTAAACTGCAAAGAAGTCTGGTACAATATTTTCTCGATTATAATACTGCCGCTGGGTATACCGAATACCTGCCCCCGTTTATGGTAAATGAAGCCAGTGCTTTTGCAACCGGCCAATTACCCGATAAGGAAGGACAGATGTATTTTATGGAGGCCGATCAGTTTTATTTAATTCCTACCGCGGAAGTACCGGTTACCAATATTTACAGAGATACCATTGTAAAAGAAGAAGAATTACCTATTAAGATGACTGCCTACTCACCCTGCTTCCGCAGAGAGGCAGGCAGTTTTGGCAAAGATGTGCGGGGGCTTAACCGCGTGCATCAGTTTGAAAAAGTAGAAATTATTCAGATAGTAGCGCCCTCACTAAGTTATCAGGTGTTGGATGAGATGGTTGCGCATGTAGAAAAATTGATACAATCGTTAGAGCTCCCCTATCGCATACTTCGCTTATGCGGAGGTGATATGGGTTTTGCCAGTGCGCTTACCTACGATTTTGAAGTGTTTAGTGCAGCACAGGAGCGTTGGCTGGAAGTTAGCAGCGTAAGTAACTTCGAGAACTTTCAAACCAATCGTATGAAATGCCGCTATAAAGATGAACAGGGCAAAATGCAATTTGCCCATTCACTCAATGGCAGTTCCCTGGCATTACCCCGAATTGTTGCCTGTATATTAGAGAATCACCAAACGGAATCCGGCATCGAAATACCGAAAGTTTTACAGCCCTATTTTGGGCAGGAAAAAATCTCACTCCCTTAATTAAATAGTTGGATATGTTTTCTAAATGGTTGCGAAAATTGGGATATCTGCTGCTAGCAGTTTTTGTTTTTCTGAATATAATGATGGCAAGTCAGGCCTATCATCTCACGCATTTCTTTAACAATGTACCCAAGCCCCCCAAGCCTGAAGAAATGGGAATCGGAAGTAAAGCCAAAGCGGTTTTGTTCGGAGTGAGTTATCCGAAATCAAAAGTGGTGGATAGCTTATCTATTCCGCACGATACCCTCCGTATTCAAACGGAAGACAGTTTACAATTAGAATGCTGGCATGTGCACAATGATTCGGCAGCCGTAAAAGGAACCGTACTGATGTTTCACGGACATGGCAGCAATAAGAGTGCCGTTATCCGCGAAGCGAAAGCATTCTATGGTATGGGTTGGAATGTGTTGCTAACCGATTTTAGAGCACATGGCAATAGTGGAGGTGAAGTTTGCACGATTGGTGCCAACGAAGCCAAAGATGTTAAAGCCGTATATGAATATGCCCGCGAAAAACTAAAAGAAAAGAATGTAGTTATTTGGGGGATATCTCTTGGGGCATCCACTACCTTGCATGCAATGGCCGAATATAACATTAAACCCAATCGGGTGATTCTCGAAATGCCATTTGCCACTTTGCATGATGCTGTAAAAGGTCGTTTACGTATGATGCACCTTCCTGCCGAACCTTTTGCCGGGCTACTAACTTTTTGGGGCGGTGTTGAGCAAGGTTTTTGGGCATTTAAACTGCAACCAGTAGAAGATGCACATGCAGTGAGTTGCCCGGTTTTATTACAATGGGGCTTCAAAGATCCCCGGGTTACTGAGGCAGAAACCGATAAGATTTTTGCAAATCTGGGCACAAATCAAAGAACCCTGATGAAATATTATCAAAGCGGACATGAAAGTTTATTAAAAAAAGAACCCGAGAAATGGAGATCGATGGTGGGGGAATTTTTAATGAGTAATTAGTGTCTATTTGTTGGAAAATAAAATGTTGAGGTTGAGAATACTTTAAACATACAAACCTTTTATTAAGTATAAAACATCAATTAATTGTTAGCCAATTGTTAAGTTGACTTTTATCGGCTCAGACCAATGAATTTTGTATTTCATTAACATAAGGCACTGTGTCACGCTTAATCAAAAAAAGTACAATCTTATTCATTGTTTTGGCTCTAGTTAATCAGACTATTGCACAAAATCAAGTATCCAAAAATTCGTACCAATTAGTAAGGGGCCATTCTTTTGTTATTTCAAAAAATTACTATCTACTTTCCCTTTTCAGTTCAATTCCAGAAGTTAACAAGCAGCTGGCTAGGGATTCTACATTACAAAAAATTCTCTTGCTACGAAAAGGGAACTTAAAAAAGGCGCTGGATAATTGCAAACTAGATGTTACTTGCTTAACAGCACAGTTACAGTTCAGTGAAGATGAAATTTCCCAGATAGGGCAAAGGCTCCGTCAATTATATGCAAAGGATAATTATTTAGGCAAATTGATTCACAATCATATAATTCCTTCTGGAACCTATTATTTGTTTAATCAGCTAGAAGAAAAAGAAATATTGGTAAAAGCTTGGGAACAGGATGCCCGAGGAATTAATTTTTGTATAGGTGTTTATGCCGAAGGAAAAAAACCGAATTATCCCTTGATAGATTCTATCAGCTTTAAAGTGTACGATTTGAAAGGTGGAATTCAGCCGGGATATTGGAATATGCTTTACAATTTGTGTTCAGTAATTTATCAGGAGCACGAAAATAATCAAAACTTTTATAGCAATGCCCTTGCTGCTGCTACATATTTACTAGAGATAAATGAAAGGGAACAGGTGGCTGATTTTGAGCCTATGGAATTGGGAGAAAACAAGGCAGCATATAATAAAGTGAAATCAATCCGTTGGAATGATTATCCCTATTCTGTAATAGTAATTCCGGGTGCAGGACCCGATGATCCGAAAGTGCCGTTGAGTGCAGAAGGAATGATTCGTTGCAGGCTAGCCGCAATTCAATATAAAAAAGGATTGGCTCCTTTTATTATCCCTAGCGGAGGAAAGGTACATCCCTATAAAACAATCTATAATGAGGCACTAGAAATGAAAAGGTTCATGATGGAAAAACTCCAAATACCTGAAAGTGCTATAATTATAGATCCTCATGCAAGGCATACCACCACAAATATGCGAAACAGTGTTCGTTTGATGTTTCGTTATGGAATTCCATTTGATAAAATAGGTTTGGTGTGCACCACGCGAGGACAGAGTAATATGGTTTCATCAACTTTGCCAGATCGGTGCTTGCGAGAATTGAAATTGGTGCCCTATAAAAATGGGAAAAGATTGTCTGAAACCTTATCGGAATTCTATCCTTTAAAAGATGCCTTGCATATTAATCCATTTGAACCCATTGATCCATAAACAATGAAAAGAGTTTTATTGTATACCGGAACTTTATTGGCTTTGGTTTTAGGTACGTTTTTTTCTGTACCTATCGGGGTTAACACATTACAAATTTCTCAATCTTTTTCCATTGACTCATTGGGAGCCTGCCAGGGTGTATCTTATATCAATGGCAGTCTTTATTTATATGGAGATCGGGAGAAAGGGGTGATTAGAAAATTTTCCCTCTATGGAGAAGATTCGATCATTGATTTACATCAAGAAACCGGACTCACCATTAAGGGGATAGACATTATTAATCACCCGACCGGTATTGCCTACCATAAAAAATTACCTGTTTTTATTGGAAATAGCATTCGGTTAAACCCTGAAGGCACTAAATGGAGGGCGGTAATTTATCAAGTTGATTGGGAAAACTTGATAAAAACTGGTTCTTTAGATGGGAATCTTATCAGTGAAATTGAAGATGATGCTTGTATTCAGGGAACCCGTCCGGAATACGTTGAATATAACAATAAATGGTATGTAGCTACGGCTGATTATGGAAATAAAAGTAATGAGGTTAGGTTATATGATCCGGTTTATTTGAAAAAAGCTAAAAAGACTTCCGATTCACTGGTTTTATATAAAAAATTCACTTGTTCTCCCTGGGTACAAAATTTACTGTGGATTCCTTCTAAAAAAATATTGGTTTTAATACAAAATCAAATCGAGGGTAAAAAGTGGCGTTTCACTTTTGTTGATTTACCAAAGTCAATAGAAAGCGGAAAGGAAGTAGTGATTAGTAGTATAGATGTGGCGGATAGGGAAGACGAATTAGAGGGCTTTTGTTTAGTAGATAAAAATAAACTGGGGGTTGCGGTATCCTCCTCTAGAAGAAAAAATGTTAATCTGGTAAATCTTACATGGAAATAAATATTTAAAAAATGAAACATTTAGTTAGTTTGAAAAATTCAGCGAAGAGTTGGTTGCCCGCAATGTTGGCCATCTTATTTTCAGTGGGTATCACTTTGGCCCAAAATGCAAGCGTAGTGAATGGGGTAGTAGTAGATGAATCTGGAAAAGGGCTTCCCAATGCTTCTGTTGTAGTAAAAGGAACTCAACAGAGTGTAACTTCAGACAGTAAGGGTGGTTTTTCCATTCAAGCGGCAATGGGTAAAACGCTTGTAGTGTCTTATGTTGGGTATGCTTCTAAAGAAGTGGTAATTAGTGGAAATGCTATTAGCGTTGTTTTAAAAGAAGAGGTAAGTACTTTGGAAGAAGTTGTTTCTATCGGTTATTCGAAGCTTAGAAAAAGTGATTTAACAGGAGCTATTTCTAGTGTAAAGGCAAGGGAGTTAAATCTTTCCTCCCCTACCATAAGCCAGGCATTGGTTGGCAAGGTGGCCGGTGTTCAAGTTTCACAAGTAAGTGGGGCTCCCTATTCCGGAGCTAAGATTAGAGTAAGGGGAATAGGCTCTATCAATGCAAGCTCTGAACCCTTATATGTAATTGATGGGTATGCAGTTGGAGGTAATCCTAGTCAGGGACAGGGCAATGGAGGTAATTCAACCAGTGGTTTTAATCCTGCTGCCAACGGCAATGATATTTTTATCAACCCAGATGATATAGAATCCATAGAAGTATTAAAAGATGCTGCTTCTGCTGCAATTTACGGCTCAAGAGCTGCAGCCGGTGTTATTTTAATTACAACTAAAAGAGGAAAACAAGGTAAGGGCACAGTTGAATACGATTATCAATATAGTGCTCAGCAATTATCTAATAAAGTGAAATTATTGAATGCATCGGAATTTGCTGACTTGTTTGTTGAAGGACGAAATGCGAATTATAAAGATATTTTAATATCTAAAAATATCTTATGGGATAATGCTTATTTTTCTGATGATAATGCAACTCGAATTGCAAAAGCGGGTCAAACAGCTACTGGTTGTTCGGTATGTATTCCCAAGTATTTATATGACAATGCTTCTCAAAAAATTATTCAGCCTACATATAATACAGATTGGCAGGATGTTTTATATAAAAATGCTGCTGTTCAGCGGCATAATATTTCTTTTTCAGGCAGCAGTAATAACACCCGATATTTTATAAGTGGAGGATATTTAGATCAGCCGGGTATATTAAATAGCACCTATCAAAAGCGTATAAATGTTCGTGCAAATATTGATGCAGATATCACCGAAAAATTAAAAACATCTGCAAGTTTTTTTGTTACCAATACTAAAAATCGTGAAGTTCAGGAGGGAAGATTCAATCAGGGACCTATTTTAGGCGCATTGGTTTATATGCCTATTTTTCCTGCATTTAATCCAGATGGTAGTTTGGCAACTGCTGATAAAGGGGCAGGTGCACAAACTGATGGGTATGCTTATGCGTTTCAAGGAATTGAAAATCCGCTTGCACTTGCTCAGCGTGTAAATATGACGCGCAACGGTTTAAGAGGAACCTATAACCTTACTACCACCTATGAGGTGGTAAAAGATTTATTTGCAAAAGTTAACTTGGGAGGTTCTACTTACAATGAAAAGTATGAATACTATTACCCAACTAATTTAAGTAATGGTATTAACCCTCCTGGCTCGGCTCAGTCTGTTTTAGCAGCAAATAGTTCTGCTCAAACCCTTAGCTCACAAGATTTGTTAGCAGAGTTTACCCTAAACTATAAAAAGACTTTTCGGAAAAATCGTTTTGATTTATTGGGCGGATATACAGCTCAGCAAACCAATACGGATATTATTGCAGTTGCCTCAAAAAATTATACCAATGATTTAATTCCTGAGATAACTGCTGGTGGGGCTGTGCCTGGCGATTTTTCTCGCTTAGGAAATACCGGAAAATCTACTACTACATTGGTATCTTATTTATCACGTCTGGTATATAGCTACGATCGGAGATATTACTTAACTGGTTCGTTTCGTATGGATGCTTCCTCTCGTTTTGGACCTCAGAACCGTTGGGGTAAATTTGGTTCGGTATCAGGTGCTTGGTCAATTTCTAATGAATCTTTTTATCATAACTGGTTAGGTAAAAACTCTACATTAAAATTGAGAGCTAGTTGGGGCTTGACTGGTAATAACAATATTGGAAATTACCGATACGAACAAGGGTTAACGGGTTCGGGAGGGAATGTAATTGGAGGAAATATTCTGAATGCAGTTTGGGCAGGTGGGATAACGGATGCAAAATTGGGTTGGGAATCAACAGAGCAATACAATGTAGGATTGGATGCCAGCCTTTTCAATAATAGAGTATCAGTATTGTTCAACTATTACAATAGTAAATCCAATAATCTATTGTACAATAAAAGTATTTCCTCATTGTCTGGAGCAACCTCCATTCTTACCAATTTGTCTAATTCCAATATCTCAAATAAGGGATTCGATTTACAAATTGACGTAAAAGCTATTCAAACAAAAGATTGGTCTGTAGGCTTTAGTGGTAATATAACTGCCAACCGAAATAAAGTGGTTAGCCTTGGAGGTGCCAGTGAGATTCAGATTAATGGAGCGGAAAGAAGTTATATAACGCACGTTACTCGTGAAGGAGATCCAGTAGGTTCTTTTTATGGACTTAAGGTTGCAGGAATGGTTAAAAGTTCCGACATGGCTAATGTAAATAGCGATCTGGCTGTATATAAAGCGAATGGCAATAAATTTCCTACGGGCTATCAGTTAAAAGGCTTTGCTATTTCAACCTATGCTACCACCCCCCTGAATCCAGGTGATTTATATTTTGTTGATAAAAATGGTGATGGAATTATTACAGATGCTGATAAAGATATTATTGGAACCCCTTATCCAAAATTTACCTATGGATTTGCATTTAATGTAAGCTATAAAGTATACGATCTCTCCGCATCTTTTAATGGTTCTCAGGGCAATCAAGTAATTGATGGTCAGGATTATTATATCCGAAATATGGAGGGGTCAGGCAATCAGTATGCTGTTGTAAATCAGCGTTACAGAAATGATGCAAATCCAGGTAATGGTAGAGAATATCGGGCATCGAGAGGAGGATCGCAGAGTAATAGCACAAGACTGAGTGATTATTACTTACAAGATGGGTCATTTTTCAGGTGTACCAATATCACTTTTGGAGTTAATATAAGTTCATTAGTAAACACAAGAAAAATCGGTATCAGCAATTTACGTTGGTATACTTCAATCGATAATGCCTTTACTGTAACTAAATATCTTGGCTATAATCCTGAGGTTGATTTCAATAATGGGGCTAATCTTACTCCGGGCGTGGATTATGGTAAGTATCCCTTAGTAAGGTCATTTAATACCGGATTAAAAATTCAATTTTAACTATTAAAAATATTATTATATGAAACTCAAATATGTTATTATTATTTTGATGCTGGTACCTTTTAGTTTTTCATGTACCAAATCATTTCTCGAACAAACCAATCCGAATAGCGTTTCGGTTGATAATGGATTTCAAACTGAAAACGACATTGCAACAGGCGTAAATGGAGTTTATCAAGCGCTTAGAAGTTCCAATTGTATTGGGGAAGGCGCTGCTCTTTGGACAGACGACCGGGCAGATGACGTAAATACAACGGACAACCAATCTAATAATGGAGAACCCTTTCAGTTTTCAGCCTTTTCATTAGTTCCTAGTAATAGTTATTTACAAAGTCACTGGACTGCCCTATATATCCCCATTTCTCGTGCTAATTTGATTCTCTCTATAATTAGTAAAGTGCCGTTTGCTAGCGAAACAACTAGAAATCAATATATAGCAGAATTAAAATTTATTCGTGCCTACATGTATTACAACCTGGTGCGTGAGTTTGGTGATATTCCTTTGGTAACCGATCGCCTAACTTCTGCTGAACAAGCAGCTGCTTTAACCTTTCGTGAAAAAAGAGACAAAGTATATGCGCAAATTGTTACTGATTTAAAAGATGTATTAAATAGTTCATTACCAGTTGTGCAAACAACTGCCAACAAAGGGAAAGTTTCCCTTCAGGCTGCCAATGCTACGCTTGGCCAGGTATATTTAACTATGGCAACCACTTTAGACCCTTCGAAGGCAACCGAAAATCTAAACAATGCCAAGAATTATCTGCTTGCCTGTTATAACCAAAAAACATTTACCAATTTATCAGACATCCCATACGCCGACGTTTTTGATGTAAATAAAAAAGCTACTTGCCCAGAGATTATTTTTCAAATAGTATATAAGCAGGGAGATGCGTCTTATTCTTCTTCTTTAGCCCGAGGAAACCAGGCAAAAGGTGAAACCATCAATTCACTATTTGTTTCTCAAGGGGCAGGTGGATTGTTTACGAAAGACCTTTTAAAAGAATTAGAAGTTGGTGACTTAAGAACTACCTATACATATAAATTTGCTCCTGCCGTAAATGGTAATTTTATCACTAAGTTTCGAGACAATAGTGCTGTTGCCGGAACCTTAGGATATGGAGGCAATGACTGGATTCTGATCAGGTATGCAGATGTTATTTTGAACTTGTCTGAAGTGTATCTGTATTTGAATGACAATGCAACTGCCATCAATTATTTAAATATGGTAAGAACAAGAGCTCAAATGCCTGCCTATGCTACAATGATGCAAAATCCAGATTATGCAGCTAAATATCCTTCATTAAAATTGGCTATTCTACATGAAAGAAGAATTGAACTTGCCTTTGAACATCATCGTTGGCACGATCTTACCCGATTCTTTAATGCGAACGACCTTGTTACTTATATGAAATCAAAAAGTCAAGCTGATTTTGATAACTCACCGCTGAGTAATTTTACTACTAAAGATTATTATTTCCCTATACCTTATAATGAGTATAAACTGGATCCATTGCTTATGTACCAAAATCCGGGGTATTAAAATTTCTTATATGAAAAACCTGATAGCTATATTCCTTTTGGGTATCCTATTATTAGAAAAAAATGAAACCTTTGCTCAAGGTATTGGAAAAGGGTATAAAAAGGAATATAGCTTTTTATCTTCTGGGAATAGAGTGGCAGACAAAAATTTTTATGTGGCAACCGTATTTACAAAAATGCCAGAACTAAAAAAACTATTGTCGGAAGATAAAGTTCTTAACGTTTTTTTTGAAAATAAAAAAAATAGTATTCAGGCACATGCTTCTGATACCTGCAGTTGGCCTGAAAATTTAATGGCTGAGTTTTTAATTAATCAGCAAGATTCAAATATGCTCATAGCCACAATAAATGGTTTATATGAGCGAGAAAAAAAATTGTTCGATCAGGCCATCGACCTTCATCTTAGACCCTCTGGCTATTATCAGCGTTTTGTAAATGATGAAAATCGAGTTCTACTAGCCAAGGCAATGTCACAATACATTTTGGGAATAAACTATATTATCAACCAATTTGGCTTAGGTAAAAAACTAAGGTATCCTCGGATTGATTCTGCAAGCTATGTTGTTAGCTCCCGATACTATCGTATGGCTTTAAAAGAAATGTTCGGTTTCCTTTCTGAAAAAACAGATAGTATGAACCTGTTTTTTCAGCCATCAATGGCAGTGGCTTTACAATTGATGGAATTGAATGATCGTGATGAGCCTGCTCGCTTTGAGCCTATGGAGAAAACGGTTAACAAATCTGCCATTCAGCGGATTCGCTCCATTAAATTCTCAACTTATCGGTACGCTAGTATAGTTATTCCGGGAAATGGTCCCGAATTAACTACTACACCTGTGAGTCCGATCAATAAAATGCATTGTGATATAGCAGCAGATCGATTTTTAAAGGGCTGGGCTCCCGTAATTATTGTAAGTGGTGGATATTGTTATCCTTTTCAAGGTCCTTATTGTGAAGCGGTTGAGATGAAAAAATATTTGATAAATAAATACAATATTAACGAGGCAGCCATCATAATTGATCCACATGCACGCCATACTACCACCAATTTTAGGAATGCAAATCGGCTTATGATTCGGTATGGAATTCCCATTAACCAACTATCGGTATTTATAACCACTCAGGGTCAAAGCAAAATGGTTACCTCTTCAGTAGGAAGAACTTTTGATACAAGAAATCTAGAAGAACTAGGCTACTTACCCTATAAGAATTTAACTCGAATAGACAGACATTGTGTGTCTTATTATCCTACTTTGGAATGTTTGCATATGGATCCTTATGATCCTCTAGATCCTTAGTGCAATAATCAACCTGAAAATAGGAAGAATAGTTTTTAAACCGGAAACTGTTATTCAAACTATTTTTTAAAAACACGGGTGCTTTTTTGTTGAAATTGGGTCTTAATAAGTAAGCATTAATTAATTACCAGCTGCTAAAGCGGATACCTATCGTGTAAGGATATTGCTCCATGCGGGTATAAGTTTTTTGTAATTGGTTGATACTATACGAACCATACAATCTTACTGGTCCCAATCCTATTTCACCTATTGCCGCCAATCTCCATGGATCCAGTGCTAAATCGCCCCTGTATTTTTGTTTACCTCTTTCGCCGCTAATTTGTTTGTTGCGACTGGCCAGCAAATAGCCGGCACTCATTCCTACACTCATAATTAATCCTCTGTGAGAGCTAGGTTTTGTATTGATATTAATCATTAGTGGAACTGTAACATACCCTGCATATAACTTATTCTTGGTAAAGCTAATCGAGTCATTGAATGCCATTGGGGCAGGTGCATTGCGAAAGCTGATGCGAGAATCGTAACGAAAATTATACATTTCCAATCCGAGTCCATATTTTAGGTTCAACACATTTTTACTTAAGCTCGCTCTTTGCATAAATAACCAAATATTTACATTGCTCGATTTTCCGGTATTCAAAGTAGTTGAACCCTCATTCACAGCAGGATCGCCTGGGCGCACTATTTTCAGGTAACTGCCCGCCTGCGCATATGAATAGTTAGTTTGGTCTCGATAGTTGGCAAATCCAAGGTCAAAAATCAGCCAGTTGGTAGAAACTGTTTTTTGCTTTTTAGAGGGTCGGGTATTCCAGATCACATTATAATTTGTATGCGAACTACTGGCAGATTGTTTAGGGAATTCTCCGTCTTTCACGATGGTAAATCCGCCAATTTGCAAAGTGTCTGATTGCTTGGCTGTGCTGTCTTTTTGCGCATTCAATGAAATTGCTGTTAAAAACAATACCACAGATAGCAAGATTTTCTTAATTTTCATATAGTTTTTTTTAAGGTTGTAAGGGTTGTGCAACGGAAATAACTTTATATCCTTGGGTTTCCTTTGTGCGGGTTCCTGTACTTTTTAGCAAAGCGCCAGCTTTGCGAATAATGCCCCGAAAACGGCCTTCCCGAATTTCTAAGGTACCTATGTTGATGATTTCTCTTTCACTTTCTGTATTAAGTTCTTGGTAAATAACCGGTTGTGCCAATTTGTGAGATTCGGGTTCCGGATTTTCAGGGGAAGTTGCCGATAAACTGTTTATTGTATTCGGCGGCGGCACCTGATTATTTTCTGGCGTAGGTATCTTATTTTCCGTTGATGCAATTATAGTTTCATTGCCTTTTTTGGTTTCGGAAATGGGCCCTGTACTTTCAGCAATGGGTGCCTTTGGAAGGATTTCATTTCCGACAGTTATTTGTTTAGCTATCGACAGTAACTTCCCGGGTTCGTTAGAAACATAGGATTGAGTTGTTTGAGCATGCACAGTACTTTTTTCCGAACCCCAATTTGGTGTTGGAGCAGATGATTTAGAGACCACCTTTTCAGTTTCACTTTCTTTTTGCAACGGCTTTTCGGTAAACAAAGGCCAGCAAAGCACCACAATTAGAACGGCAGCAGCTACGCGCAGCATCCAACGCATCACGATTACCGGGCGATGACGATTGATTCGGTATAGCGACTCTTTATCTGGACAAGCAACCGAAGCAGGTTCCAGTACCAAGCTGCGAAGTTCTTGTATCAGCTGCCTGCCTGATGCATTGCGGGTTACCCATTCTTCTGTTGCAATTCGATCGGCCAGTGAAAGTTCTCCATCAATATATAGCCAGGCCTGTTCTTCCGAAAGGGTTTCTGATAAGGGTTGAAGCAAAGCTGCTTTATCTGGAAAGAGAAGGGCACCCTCTTGAAGTTTCAGTTGTTGCCACTGCTGCCATTCGGATAATAAATCAGGATTGTTTTCTAAAAATGCATTGAATGCTCCTTTTTCGGCAGGCGATAATTCGCCATCCGCGTTCAGCATACAATACATATCAAAATTATCCCGGTTAATCATTTCTATTTATTCTTTTAATTCAATACTTCTTCTACACTTACTAAAATATTCCGAAGGGTTTGGCGTGCGCGGTGTAAATATACTTTTACCTGACTGGCATGCAATCCTGTGATGCTGCCGATTTCCTCATAACTATATCCCTCATAATCTTTCAGCAATACCAAACTTCTCTGCACCTCGTTTAATTGCTGCAAGGCATCGTGTAATTTTTCTTGCAGCGCCTTTTTTTCAAAGAGGGAGCTTGTAGCTGCTTCCGGCACAACATCCGTTAAGGAACTCCGGTTCTTCTTTCTTACCCAATCGATTAGTTGGTGGTAAGCAACCGTAAAAAGCCATGATTTAGCCTGTTCTGGCTGAATGGTATCTCGGTGTTTCCAGAGTTTTTCAAAGCTGATTTGTACAATATCGCGGGCATCTTCGGAATTCCGAATATTCTTAACCACAAACCGATAAACATTATCAGCGTATTGGGTAACCATATCATTATAATGCTTCTCCGTCATACTAACAGGTGCGCTTTGGTACAGGTAATACGTACCTAGGATGTAAAAGTTACATTTCGGGCAACAAATTGGGTTAAAAAACAAAGCCTCCCTAATGTTTCGGGTATGGGCGGCGCAATACGGGGGTAAATGGGTTGTGAAGTAGGATGGGTTAATATTGAATTACCTGTTCCTGAATATGTTCCGGCAACTCCCTGAATCCGTATTGCTGATTGCGCAGTTGTGGAATAAAGCCTGCTTCCCGTATAGCTTCCTGAATAGTTTTATAGGTAAATCGATGCGGCGCGCCGGCTGCACTTACCACATTTTCTTCCAGCATAATACTGCCAAAGTCATTGGCGCCTGCATGCAAACAAATTTGCGCCGTTTGTTTACCCACGGTTAGCCAGCTGGCCTGAATATTAATAACATTGGGCAGCATAATACGGCTGATGGCAATCATGCGGATATACTCGTCTGATGTAGTTAAATTCTGTACCCCCCTGATTTTCGCCAGTAGGGTATCCACATCCTGGAAGGTCCAGGGAATAAATGCCAAAAAGCCTTTGGCATCTGCCGGCTTCCTGCTTTGTACTTCGCGTATTCTTTCTAGATGGATGAATCTTTCTTCCAGGGTTTCCACGTGCCCAAACATCATGGTAGCGCTGGTAGTAATATGTTGCTGATGGGCTTCTGCCATAATATCCAGCCATTCATCCGCCCCACACTTTCCGTTCGATACCAGCCTACGAACACGGTCTATCAATATTTCGGCTCCTGCTCCTGGCAATGAATCAAGGCCCGCTGCTTTTAGTGCCTGTAGGGCTTCGCGGTGACTGATTTTATCAATTTTACAAATATGGGCTACTTCGGGTGGTCCCAGTGAATGTAATTTGAGGGTTGGATATTCCTGTTTCAGTTGGCGAAACAGGTTGGTATAAAATTCCAAACCCAATTCGGGATGATGCCCTCCCTGTAATAAAAGCTGATCTCCGCCATATTGCAGGGTTTCTTCAATCTTTTTCCGATAGGTGGGTATATCCGTTATATAAGATTCGGGATGACCGGGTATGCGATAAAAATTACAAAATTTACAGTTGGCAACACAAACATTGGTTGTATTCACGTTTCGATCTATCTGCCAGGTAACCTTGCCATGGGGTACTTGTTTTTTTCTAAGTTCATCCGCCACATGCATCAACTCGGCCAGTGGAGCCTGCTCAAATAAAAATTGTCCCTCTTCTTTAGATAAAAACTCAAAATTCAGTGCGCGTTGGTATAAATCAGATAGTTGCATGTGCAATTGCTTAAGAACCGCAAAGGTAAGCCGAGCGGGGCAAAGCTTATTCGTATAATTTTTTAACAGCTCAACTTTTTTACATTCATCTATTAATGGTAAATTACAGATATGAAGCGTAAGTGGATGTTGAAGGTGGTAGGATGCTTGTGGGGATTGTCTTTACAGGCGCAGGAAGAATTTATACCCCCCCAATCGGTGCTACTTACCCGATTCTCTTATTTTGAGTTGAGTGGAGGCATTATGATTTTACAGGCCCGGGTTGGAAATGCCAAAGATACCCTGAATTTTGTGCTAGATACCGGTAGCGGAGGAATTTCCCTCGACTCGGCAACTGTTCTAAAACTAAAGCTGCCGGCCATCCCATCCGAAAAAATAATCAGAGGGCTCAATGGAATGCGCACCGTTTCTTTTGTGAATGGATTAACCCTCCATTTGCCCGGATTATCGGTAGAGAACCTAGATTTTCATGTGAATGATTATGAATTGTTAAGCAGTGTTTATGGAATGAAAATTGACGGAATTATTGGCTTTAGTTTTTTACGCAGATATATTGTAAAGATTGATTTTGATGAAGATATCATCGAAGTTTATACTCCCGGCAGTTATAAATATCCCAAAGGTGGTTATTTGCTGAAGCCGAATTTCTCTACACTGCCCTTGCAGCCTGCTTATATCAAGGATAGTCGCCTAATATTGGGCCGGTTTATTTTTGATACGGGGGCAGGATTAAATATGTTGTTATCGGAGGATTTTGTTACGGATAGCGCTGTTTTTAGAAAAGGAAGGGTTTTTTTTCCAACCCAGGCAGAAGGCTTAGGCGGAAAAAAATTAATGAACCTAAGCTTAGTGCGCGAAGTGAGAGTGGGTTCGTATAAGTTTAAAAAGGTACCGGTGCATGTTTTCTCCGACGACTTTAACGTAACCGCCTACCCGCAAATGGGGGGAATAATCGGAAACGATTTGATGCGGCGGTTTAATATGATTGTAAATTATCCCGAAATGAGTATTCATATTAAGCCGAATAAGCATTACAGCGAACCTTTTGATTATTCCTATACGGGTTTGGCTTTTTATCTGGTAAATGGAGAGGTGAAGGTAGAAGACATCATGCAGGGGTCACCGGCTGAAAAAGCGGGATTTATGCCGGGAGACATCATCTTTTCGGTTGATAAAACCATTGGCAAAGACATCAAAACCTATCGGAATATCTTCCAAAACAGCTTGGGGCGTATTCCGGTAATGGTTATTCGGGAGGGGCACCCGGTTATTTTAACGATGGATGTTAAAGATATTCGAAGCCGTCGGCGGAATTAATTGGCGCAAATGAGCCCCAAACAAAGTAATTTGCGCCCGAAAGCGACGAAACGCAAGTACACTCTATGATTGAATTTAATCGGTTTGTTTTAAGTAATGGGTTACGGGTGCTGGTGCATGAAGATCATACTACCCCTATGGCCGTGGTAAATGTTTTGTATGATGTGGGCGCTCGGGATGAACAACCCGATAAAACCGGCTTTGCTCATCTTTTCGAACACCTGATGTTTGGCGGCAGCGGCAATATCCCCGATTACGACGAGCCCCTGCAAAGAGCCGGCGGCGAAAACAATGCCTATACTACCAATGATCTTACCAACTATTATTGTCAGCTGCCGGTAGAAAATATGGAAACCGCTTTCTGGCTCGAAAGTGATCGCATGCTGGGACTGGCTTTTTCTAAAAAGAGCCTCGAAGTGCAACGCAAGGTGGTTTGCGAAGAATTTAAAGAACATTATCTGAATAAACCTTACGGTGATATCTGGCACAAAATGCGGGAGCTATGTTATCAGGTACATCCCTATCGATGGATGACGATTGGAAAAGAATTGAGCCATGTAGAAAAAGCGAACATAGAAGATGTAAAAGCCTTTTTTTATAAACATTATCGCCCTATAAATGCCATACTGGTTGTTGCTGGTGCAGTAGAAACGGAGCAGGTGAAGCTTCTGGCCGAAAAATGGTTCGGGGATATCCCATCCGGAGAACAATATGTGCGCGACCTGCCTGCAGAGCCAGCACAAACGGGTGCCCGGCACTTAGATATTTATGCCGATGTGCCTGCCAATGCCTTGATTATGGCCTGGCATATGGATGCCCGTCTCGACCCCGGATATTATGCAGCCGAATTGCTAACAGAAATTTTAGGCGATGGAGGCTCTTCCCGCTTGTACCAAGCGCTGGTTAAAGAACGCAAAATTTTATCCGCTTTAGAAGTACATCATTTTGGCAGCAGCGATAAAGGGTTATTGGCCATTGAATCTAGGTTGGTAAATGGGGTAGACCATGCCACCGCCCAAGCTGCCTTAGAGGAAGAGCTCGAAAAAATTACCCGGGAACCTGTATCCGAAACCGAATTGCAGAAAGTGAAAAACAAAACAGAAAGCATGATTGTGTTTGAAGATATGAGTTTGATGAACCGGGCTTCCAGTTTGGCGCATTACGAACTGCTGGGGGATGCACACTTAATGAATACGGAATTAGAAAAATACCGGTCAATCACTGCCGATGATTTATTGCGCGAAAGCCAGAAAATTTTTCGCAAAGAAAACAGCAACTCTTTGTATTACCATATACGCCCTACCCAACATGCTGAATAGAAAAAAGGCACCGGCTATTAAAGATGCCGTAAATATGTCGCTGCAATTGCCACCTTATGTTGCCTTTACCCTTAACAATGGAGTGCCGGTATATACTGTGCAGGCAGGCTCTCAGGAAGTGTTGCAGGTAGAGTTGTTATTTTTTGCAGGGCTCTGGTACGAGCAGCAGGAATTACTCTCAGCCACTACCAATTTTTTGTTGAAGAACGGAACAAAAACCAAAACAGCTTTTCAATTAAACGAGCAGGTTGAATATTACGGCGCCTATCTTAGTCGCGGATGCTTTAATGATGTTTCCAATATCACCCTGCATTGTTTAAACAAACATTTGCCGCATTTATTGCCCGTTGTATCGGAGATAGTTACAGAGAGTGTTTTTCCGGAAGATGAATTGGTGATTTATAAAAACAATCAGCTACAGCGCCTCGATATCAATTTAAAGAAATGCGAATTTGTAGGCAATCGACTAATTGATGAATATGTATATGGTCGCAACCACCCGTATGGTCGGTATTCTACAGCGGAGGCTTTTCAAAATATACAACGCGAGCAGTTGGTCGATTTTTATCAAAGCCATTATGTGAACGGCAACTGTATTATTTTGGTTTCCGGAAAACTGCCGGCAGATTTAGAGCAACAGCTCAATTTAAGTTTGGGTCATTTACCCCTACAAGGAAATAGGCCGGATATAAAGCCTATTGCAACAGCACCTTTGGTAGAAAAAAAGCATCGGGTAAGTAACGATGAGCAGGGCATACAGGGAGCTATCCGAATCGCACGACCGTTCCCAACGCGCCATCATCCAGACTTTTTGGGAATGCAAGTATTGAATAATGTGTTGGGAGGCTATTTCAGTTCGCGACTGATGAACAATATCCGGGAAGATAAGGGCTATACCTATGGCATCCATTCTTACATTCAAAGTCACTTGCACCATGCCAGTCTGCATATCAGCACCGAAGCCGGCCTAGAAGTATGCGAGCCTGCTATTGCAGAAATTTATAAGGAAATGAGTTTGCTCTGCAATGAGCCCGTAAGTGCAGAAGAATTGGGGTTGGTGCGTAATTATATGATGGGCGGATTGTTAGGCGATTTGGATGGACCTTTCCAGATCATGTCGCGCTGGAAAACTTATTTGTTAAATAACCTACCTCCTGATTATTTTCAGCAGAGTCTTCAAACAATCCGCAGCATTACGCCTGATCAACTGCAACAACTTGCGCAACAATACTTACAGCCTGATTCATTTTATGAGTTGGTGGTAGTGTAATAGGTTTGGCGTATGCATAAGTGACTTTTTTAAACAGTTATCACTAATTCTGATTGGTTGAAAAAATGAATGGAGTGCAACCGTTTGATACAAAAAGTTATTACTGTAAATAAATGACTCCGTTAATTATCTTATATTTATAGTGGAAATCAAATAATATGCTTCGCTTTATCATCAAAACCTTATCCACCTCAGTAGCTGTGCTGGTCGCCGCCTATATTTTAAAAGGTGTGCATGTGCAGGATGTGGAAACCGCTTTGTTGGTTGCGCTGGTATTGGGCTTGCTCAATAGTTTTATTCGTCCTTTATTGGTTATTCTAACCATTCCAATTACTATTATTACGCTGGGTTTATTTTTAATTGTAATCAACTACTTCATTATTCGCCTTACTACTCAGATAGTACCTGGATTCTCCGTAGATGGCTGGCTGCCTGCCCTGTTATTTTCATTATTGGTAAGCTTTGTTTCCTCAATTATTGAAGCCATTGCCGGCTCTTCCAGCGAAAAATAGCCGATTCCTCAACTTTTGTCACCTTATTTATTGGCCGACAACCCCACAAAGTGCTGAATAATGCCTTTTTTGTGGCCCCAGCTCATTCATTCATACCCGTTTTTTTACCGCTTATCCCTTTTTTACGGGGGTTAGAAATCACCCAAAATTCCATATATCATTGAAAATCAATGTTATATGGTTTTGTTTACTTCCTACCTTAGCCGATTACTAAATTAAGGTAGGTACTATGTGTTGCATAGTACTAAAATTCCTCTTATCTTTGTCTTGTCAAAGCAAATGAATCAAAAACATTCAATCAATCACATTAAAAAATAAAAACCATGAAAACGAATCAAACCTCAGATCAATCATTCGGTAAAGAAAGCATTTCTACCGGAACAGCTTTATCAGTAGAAGCAATAGCTGCTTCCCGAACTGAAAGTATCCAACCCCAGGTATTTGGCATTGCCGATCTGTGGAAACTAGAGAGAAGCCGCAGAGCTCGCAGCACACGGAAGCACTTTGCCTTTTAATCCGATTAATCCGACCCCACAGATTACCCCGCTTTTCACTTTCATTAAAAAACAATTGTATGGACATTCAAAATACCCAGAGTCAAATGCGGAAAGGTGTATTGGAATTCTGCATTCTTTCCATCATCCGGCAGGGGGAAGTTTATCCAAGTGATTTGGTAGAAAAAATGAAGTCGGCCAACCTACATATTTTGGAAGGCACTTTATACCCTCTGCTCACCCGCCTGAAAAATGCCGGTGTACTTACCTATCGATGGGTAGAAAGCAACAGTGGCCCGCCCCGTAAATATTTTGTAATGACGGATCAGGGCTTACAATTTTACCACGAATTAGAACTTACCTGGAACGAATTGGCAGCAGCCGTATCCGCCCTAACCCAACCATTAACCACCACCAATAATTCCTAATTAAGTATTCTCCTGCTTTTAACCGGAGAAGCATATAAAAATAGCTATCATGAAAAAGGTAATCAATATTAATTTTCAGGGTCGGGTGATTCCCATTGAAGAATCCGCTTTTGAGATGCTGAAAGTATATACCGACAGCTTGCGCCGCTGCTTTGCCAACGAAGAGGGCCGCGATGAAATTATCAATGATATTGAAAGCCGCATCGCCGAATTATTCGGAGAAGCGCTAAAAAAAGGCAGCGTATGTATCACCGACAGTCAGGTGAATACTATAATAGATAATATGGGCCGCCCTGAAGAACTGAACCAGGATGAAGCTGGAATGAATACTGGCGGAAGTTCCCAGAATCAGTCTGCATCCGCAGATACTGCACAAACAATACCGCCTTTACGCGACAAATTATTCCGCGACAACAACGATAAATTTTTAGGAGGGGTATGCGGAGGACTTGCCCATTATTTAAAGGTAGATCCTGCCATTATCCGGATTGCCTTTGCATTGGCTACTATTGGATGGGGAAGTGGGGTTATCCTGTATATATTATTATGGATTATTTTGCCCGCCCGCACTTTAACAGGGGTTTCTTCAACCAAACGCCTGTACAGAAATCCCGATGAAAAAGTAATTGCCGGTGTGGCAAGCGGTATCGCCAGCTATTTTGATATCGCTGTTTGGATTCCCCGGTTAATTTTTGCACTGCCATTGGTGTTCGGCATCCTCAGTTCATTTTTTAATAAATATTTCCATTGGTTTTATAACCACGAATCCTTCTCTAATATTGTTTTTTCTTCCTTTGGGGGAACGCTGCTGGTAATTTATGCCGTGTTATGGGCCATTATTCCCGAGGCAAAATCGGCAACCGAAAAACTGGAAATGCGTGGCGAAAAAGTAGACCTGAACAGCATTAAAAACACCATACAGGAAGATCTACAAGGATTTAAATCCCGGGCAGAAAAGTGGGGGAAAGATGTTTCTGAAAAAGCACAACAGATGGGGGAAGAAGTTACACAAACCGTAAAAGAAACATCTGCCAATGTAGTAAATGAAACTCGTCCTATCGCTAAATCGGGCATCTCAAGACTAGCCAATGCTATTGGCATTCTGTTCAAAGCATTTTTTATGTTCATTGGTGGGGTAATTTCCCTGGCTTTACTAGCTGCCCTGGTAGCCATCTTATTTGCTGGGGCCAGTGTATTTCCCCTGAAAGATTTTGTGCTAGACAGCGCACCTCAGCAAGTACTCGCCTGGTTATTTCTTCTTCTGTTTTTTGGGATACCTATCATAGCATTTATAACTGCCTTTATTCGCCGTATAATGGGCGTTAAATCTGGGAATAATTATTTGGGATATACATTCGCAGGATTGTGGGTAATTGGTTTGGTAAGTGGCATATTTTTATTAGCTGGAATTTCTAAACATTTCGAGGTAAAAGCGCGGGAAAAGCAGGAATATGCGATTGCCCAACCAAGCAGTGGAAAGTTGCTGGTAACAGTAGCCGACTCAGAAATCAGCACCACCACCATCAGCTCCGGTATTAAGGTTTCGGGATTACTAAGAATAGACGGGGATAGTTTGCAGCTCAGCAATATCAGCGTTCATGTAGAAAAAAGTAACGACTCGCTTTACCATGTTACAGGTACCCGTTTGAGCAATGGAAAAGATGGAGAGGAAGCCCGTAAAAACTTAGTAAATATTCAATACGGGTTTACGCAGCAAGATTCTGTTTTGAAACTGAATCGCGGCATTCACTTAGCTCCCAACGCAAAATTCCGTAACCAACAGCTGGTGTTAACCATTCAGGTGCCGGTAGGTAAGAAAATCCAGATCGACCGATCGGTAAGAAACCGTTTCTTCTTTATCAATATTGCTGAAAATGAAGATGGGGATGATTGGTCTGATTTTGATTCGAAAAATAATTGGAGAACTGGAGTTGAATATGAAATGACGCAGGAAGGCTTGAAAAGAACCGGCAATACCGACAATCTGAAAAGTTGGGATGGTGATAAGGAAGATGAAACCAATCCCATGCAGGATTATCGAAAAAGCCGCCGTCAATTAGAGAATGAACTGGAGAAGAAAAACCGTGAACTTGACGAAATTAAAAAAGAATTAGAAAAGCCTGCAGAGCCCAAAAAAGTGGCCATTCACACAGTTCCATCCGATAAAAAAGCCTTTTTTTACTGGTTTCAATCTGCCAATAGCAATTCGGCAGTAATTAGAGAAGATAAAGTAGCCGCTGCTGCATATATTTTCTATCATAAACTGATTTGATGTGGGTTATTGTGGAAGGTTAGACTGTTCGCCTCTAGCGGACAGTCTTTTTTATTTTTACAACCCCCGGCTTCACCTATTTTTGCAACTCAAAAACTACCTGGATGAAAAACACCCCCTTTACGCATTTACACATAGGCCTAGGCGCTAAAATGGCTGAATTTGCTGACTACAATATGCCCATCAGTTACACCGGCATCAATGATGAGCACCATACAGTTCGAAATCAGGTAGGAGTATTCGATGTGAGCCATATGGGAGAATTTATTCTGAAAGGGGCGGATGCGCTGGATTTGATTCAACGCGTTACTTCTAATGATGCCGCCCGTTTGGTGGAAGGGCAGGCTCAATACAGCTGTTTTACCAATGAGCAGGGAGGAATTGTGGATGACCTAATTGTGTATTGCTTAACCCCCAATCAATCGTACATGCTAGTAGTGAATGCTTCTAACATAGAAAAAGACTGGAATTGGGTGAGTAAGCACAATACCAAGGGGGTTGAAATGCACAACATCAGCGAGAAAACCTGTTTGCTGGCTATTCAAGGTCCGGAAGCCAATAAAATTGTACAGCAGCTGACGGATACGGACATTATGAATTTGAAGTATTACACTTTTGTGCGCGGAAAAGTAGCCGGCGTAGAAAATGTAATTATCAGTGCCACTGGATACACCGGAGCCGGTGGCGTAGAAATTTATTTTGAAGATCAGGGCGATGCAGCCGTAAGAATTTGGCATGCATTAATGGAGGCAGGAAAATCGCACGGAATTAAGCCTATCGGATTAGGAGCGAGAGATACCCTGCGATTAGAAATGGGCTATTGTTTATATGGTAATGATATCAATGATACCACTTCTCCTTTAGAAGCGGGGTTGGGATGGATTACCAAGTTTACCAAACCGTTTACTGCCCACGAAATACTAGCCGCTCAAAAAGCCGATGGAGTTACCAAAAAGTTGGTAGGATTTGAAATGATTGACCGCGGCATACCTAGGCATGATTATGAAATACTGGATGCCTCCGGAGCAAACATAGGCATTGTAACCAGTGGTACGCAATCTCCCACACTTGGAAAAGCAATAGGAATGGGATATGTAGCCAGTTCTCATGCATCGGAAGGAACGGAGATTTTTATTTCTATTCGGCAAACACCTATAAAAGCCCGGGTTGTAAAGCCTCCTTTCCATTAATCAGCCTGCTTATCGGATAAGTGCCGGATATTTTTCTGCCGAGGGCTGTTTTTTCACAATCAATACCCGTTCTTTATCGAGCAATAAGTATCCGTATTCGTAACAGAAATAGTACAATTGTCCATTTCGGTTGGTATAAGTATGGGTAAAATATTGAAAACGAAAACCCATACTGAACAATCGATATTGCGGGGCTCGGGTCATGAATCGATGATTTAACAACAGCCGCTCTAATATTTTTCTGTTTTTTCGCAAATTCTGATTGATGTTGCGCACATATTCGTGCGTTTCGCAGTATTGTTGGTTATGGAAAACATTGCGGCAATATTCGTCACAATATTTTTTATCTGCCCTACCCCGAACCTCTCCTCCGCAGGCAGGGCATTTTTTTGTTGATTCCGGCATGGGAAATATTCATTTTATATGACTGCTAAAATAACCGCTGATAAAGGCTTCCCATACCGTATTTATACCTGTGATTTATATCTTTTGGAATCCGTGCTTTCACCCTAAAAACGTTTTTAAACGCTTATAAACGGATATAAGCGTTTATAATTCGCATATTGGTATCCGCCCGCTTCATATTTGTTGGGTAAATGCAGCCAGTGCTGCAATCATTCATTAAACCTATTTATATGAATCAGGTAAAAAACAAAGTACAGTTGATTGGTCATCTGGGTCAGGATCCAGACATTAAAACCTTTGAAAACGACAAAAAAGTAGCCAATATGAGTTTGGCTACCAGCGAGCAGTACAAAAATGCGCAGGGGGAGAAAATAACCGAAACACAATGGCATTCGGTGGTTGCCTGGGGTAAATTGGCGGAAATAGCCGAGAAGTACCTGGTAAAAGGCACCGAAGTGGTGGTTGAGGGTAAATTGGTAAATAAAAATTATACCGACAAGCAAGGCATCAAGCGCTATGTAACCGAAGTGCAAGCCAACGAATTACTGATACTTACAAAAAATAAGTAACAAGAGCCGTGACGCATCCGGAGCAACCAAACAGCAACCGGATCGGGAAGGGTAGGGTAACCTGTTATGCTGTTTATCAGATGGTTAGTATCTTTGCTGCATGTTATCCCAACCTCCTGCCCTTCACACGGTTTTATCGCCCCGTTTGTTGGATTTGTACGATTTGAGCGGAACCATCGTAGTAATTATAGATGTATTTAGAGCTACTTCTACCATAGCCACTGCCCTGCACAATGGTGCCAGCCGGGTGATACCGGTAGATTCAGTGGAGCAATGTATCCGAATTGGCAACGATACGGGGGGCATAACTGCTGGGGAGCGGGATGGGAAAGTAATCCCTGGCTTGTCGTATGGCAATTCACCAGCTGAATATCCCCGGTCGTTTATTGAAAACAAAACGCTCGTATTAACCACCACCAATGGAACCCGCTTATTGCACAAAGCTTTGCAAAATGGCGCTGCGGATGTAATCACAGGTTCATTCCCTAATCTATCGGCTGTTTGCGACTATCTGTTGCAGCAAAAAATGCCGGTTGTATTGGGTTGCTCTGCATGGAAAGACCGGGTTAATATTGAAGATGCCCTGTTTGCCGGAGCCGTTATCAGCCGCATAAAAGAACATTTTACCATCCACTGCGACAGCAGCCTGATGGCCGAAAATTTATACAACCAGCACCTCAATCAACTGCCCGATTTTATTCGGTTAACCACCCATTGGCACCGACTCGCTGCATATGGGCTGGAAAAAGATTTACTGTATTGTGTAACCCCCGATGTTGCCAATGTACTCCCCCGA
The DNA here is from genome assembly GCA_903899675.1 of uncultured Bacteroidota bacterium. Taxonomy (GTDB): domain Bacteria; phylum Bacteroidota; class Bacteroidia; order Chitinophagales; family Chitinophagaceae; genus Sediminibacterium. The sequence goes on from CAIUKP010000111.1 coordinate 26,715, forward strand.
TATATAAATGGGGACTTATTGGTAAGCTAATTACCTGCTAATATTTCCGATAGTGCTTGTTGGGCAAAATTTTCAGGCCGAATAGCAGGTTTTATTTACAACCCGTAGCTAAAAAATGGTATTTTTTGCTGGCTGACTAGGAAGCGAGCCGCCTAGTCGGTTATTCTGTAGTGGTAATTGGGGGTTTTCCACAACTTGTTAATGTTCCGGTTAATTATGCCCGAAATGAATAGTTTGGATTGGGAAAGCCCCTTGCTTTTCGTTACTTTTGTGACTTGCCCTTTTTTGAAAAAACAGGCGGTACCCTGTTTTGCGGGATAGAGCGAAATGAAAGGATTTTATGGCATTACCTTACCTGATTAAGCATATACACAACAACGGAACCGATGAAGTGATTCGCAGAGGAAAGCGGATCCATAGTATGGGAAATGTTGAGCTGGTTGAATTCGACGATCTGATGGGGAACATAGTGATGCGGGTTAAAGATGATGGATATGCAACTTACTATAAGATTCATATCAATCGCTATAAGGATCCCAAAACTATTAACCTTCGATGTACCTGTCCTTACAATTTATCTGAAATTTGTCGCCACAAAGCCGGAGCACTTTTTCAGTTGCAAGATCTGTTGGATAAAAATATGCTCGGCAATAAAGAGCTGGAATACGATCAACGACATACGGTGGTTAAGATGAAGCAGCTGGAGCTGAAATTGATCCGCATGCTTTCTTCCCGCGATAATTTTGAGGCTTCAGAAAATTTTTTGCGCAGCAGTCGTGCAGCAATTTTAGAAGCAAAAGATGAGTGTGTAATTGCATCGGTTGATTGGGAGGGGAAAACCTTTCGGGTAATTATTAGGAAAAATGAGGAACGGAATTTTGATACCAGTTGCCAATGTGAGTCGGAAAAAGAACATCCTTTATGCATTCATAAAGACATTGTTTTTTTACAGCTCCTACGCAATTTTGGGGCGGGATATTTTGATACCATCCGAAATCTTGATAAAGAAAAAAACAAACTGCTTTCCCTCTACGGATATTCTTTGAACGACGACTTAACTGGGAAATTTGAATTTACGTATACCGACAGCAAGCCGTATTTGCGGGTACTGGATACTTCAATTAAACGCGTTGCACAGGTTATGCCGGTAGCATCGATGCAGGAAAGCAGGCCGC